>NZ_JAQOSO010000054.1 GCF_030068505.1 Roseofilum capinflatum BLCC-M114 | reverse complement strand
ATTTGCTATCCGAAATAGTCTGACCCTCATTGCTATTGAATCCTTGTCCTTATAGTAGCATTTTTACACTACTTACATCCAGTGATGGGCATTTTTAGTCATCCATTACCCTTCACTGGATATTCTAGACACTGACCGGGCTTTTAGCCATAAAATCACCTCTATTTTCCTATGGTTTCTCGTTTTTCTCCAGTTTTTTTCCGGGCAAATATTCCCTCCACTTGGTCTCATTATCTATGCTACACTTTGTCGTGCGGAATGTGGGTTTAAATATCGTAGCCATAAAAGCGATCGCCTTACTGCCGCCACTTTAGTATATAATAGCTATGAAACAATTCATCCTCACTGATGCCAGCTAGAGATCTTTTTCACCAGATTGTTCGTATAGCCCTTGAAAAGGATGGTTGGGAGATAACTCACGATCCGCTTTATCTTCGAGTGAGTGAGAAGATTGCATTGTATCTGGACATTGGGGCAGAAAAACTTCTGGGTGCAGAACGAGAAGGATGTAAAATTGCTGTTGAAATCAAAAGCTTTGTCGGTCTTTCCAGTTTGACGGAGTTTCATTTGGCTCTTGGTCAGTTTCTTAACTATCGTCTAGCCTTAGAAGAGATAGAAAGCGATCGCCAACTCTATCTTGCGATTTCGTCTGATACTTACGAAGATTTTTTTGTTGATCCTTTTATTCAAAAATCAATCAGCAGGTATGACTTAAATTTAATAATATTTGATATCAAGCAGGAGATGATTATCCAATGGAAAATCTAAATTATGCAGAAGCCATCAAAAAAATTATTCTTGAACATTGGCAATATCGACAGCAGGATAAAACTGTAGAGGCTCAAATCCTGTTTGATGAGGAGCGCCAACGTTATTTACTCCTGCATGTAGGTTGGGAAGATGAAAAGCGCATTTATGGCTGTCCGATTCATGTAGAGATTCAAGAGGACAAAATTTGGATTCAACGAGATTTTACGGAATCCGGTATTGCCCAAGAATTAATTGAGATGGGTATTCCTAAAGATAAAATTGTTTTAGGGTATCGTTCTCCTACGGTTCGTCAATTGATCGCTAATCATGCTTAAAAAAGCTCTAATCTCCAGAAGCTAGATTTTCTAATTGCTGTAAATTCATAGAATTGATTTTGTGATAATGATTAATATTCAGATAGTACAAATCTGCTAAAATCTGGGCATTGGTCATTGCTAAACGGCGATCGCACTCGTCAAGGGTCAACAGCAGACCCCTACAGGATTAAGTCCCTGATGCTGGTAAGCGATTGACTCAGATTAATCAATGGTTAGAGAGGATGGGTTTAATCTATCATTCTCCATTACCGATCGCCGATCGCCCATTCTCGGTTTAAACTAATAGATCCCACTCACATTCGCTAACACTTGGATTTATGGCCTTTTCCTCTATCTTGCGAACCTTGCGGCGATCGCCTCTTACGCAAGAGCTACTGACTAAACTCGGCGACAACCGCTCCTTAGAACTTCAGGGAATTCCCCGATTTCCCAAGGGTTTAGTTGCGTCTGCGCTCTCGCAAGCGGAATCTCGCTCCTTGTTGGTGGTGACGGCAACCATGGAGGAAGCCAACCGATGGACGGCGCAGCTAGAAGCTATGATAAAAGCTTTACGTTGATTTTATTTTTATGAAAACACTAGAGGAGATTAAAAGTCAGTTATATGCTGGAAACTTTGAATTTACCCGTCATGGGTTTAAGCGGGCGATCGAACGCAATATCAGTGAGTCGGAGATCAAGGAAGCGAGTGTCACAATGGAGGTAGTTGAAGATTATCCAGAGGACAAATATTCACCGAGTTGTCTACTTTTAGGATTTACGTTAGCAAACCGCGCTTTACATCTTCAGGTTTCAAGACTTGAATTTGATGTTGTTAAAATTATCACGTTATATGAACCAGCCCCAGACCAATGGATTGATAATCGCAGGAGGAAAAGCAATGTTTAAATGTCATGTTTGTGGCTCAACGGAGTCTCATGTAGAGCAAGTGAGTGAGGTTTTGAAGATCCAGGGAAATTTCTATCTCGTTGAAAATATTCCAGCGACGGTTTGTTCTCGTTGTGGGGAAGAAACATTTAGTCGGGAAACAACAGAGCGGGTTCGAGTGATGCTACATCAAGGAGACAAACCTATTCGATCGCTCGCTCTAGATGTTTTTTCCTTTGATGAGGCGGTTTGAATTTATAATTTATAGGGTCTCATCTCTCATTCCTCATGACCGATCGCCGATCGCCCATTCCCGGTTTACACTAATAGATGCCACTCACATTCGGTAACACTTGGATTTATGGCCTTTTCCTCATCATCGAGTAACCCGAAGATGGCGGTTGTGCCTGCAACGGCGATCGCATTCGTCGTCGTGCTAAGTTGCCTTTGGATCTCAGTGGGATTCTGAAGACTGGCAAGATAGATGCTGGTGGCGATCGCTCATTTTGGCGCACCACCTGAAAATTATGCTAAACGTCATCCCTACTGACGAGCTATTAATTTTAAGTAATTCATCGTCAAGGGAGAGAGGGTAAATTGAGGGGTTTCGACGGTTTCTATCCACAGTCGGCGTTGTAGGGATTGCAGGGTATGGAGGATGATTGTAGCGGGTTGCGATCGCCCTTTCAACAGGTCTCCTAAGCCAACGGGTGCGGAAAATTGCGCCATATCTTGCAGTAGCTCTTGTTCTAAGTCGGATAAGCGGTTAAAACGGCGCTGATATTGGTCTTGGATGGAGTCAATTAAGAGGATATCTTGTTCCAGAAATTGGCGCACGTTGCCTTGAAACAGGTCTTGTATCAGTTGGGATACCCCAGTTAACCAGAGGGGATGATGGTGGTAGCGATGACTGAGGGTTTCCCAGTCTTCTTCATCGAGGAGTTGATAATGACGGAAAATGTCGGTTGTGTGATTGCCGAGTCCGTTTAAGCGCAAGATTGGGCTGATTTTCGGCTCTTTGGGTTGTTCGTCGCTGATGAGGATGATGCAACTTTGATGGGGAACTTGACCTAAAAGCTGAAAAAAGGTGCGATAATTCTCTAAGTTGGGCAAATAGTGGCCAGCCGATTGCTGTGGTGCAAAAAGAGTTTGCAGATCGTCGAGGAGGATGAGGAGGCGATCGCGCTTGAGAGCTTTGAGCAGTGCTTCGTGTTGCGCTTCGAGTTCGTGGGGAACCTCTTCAGAGTCGGTGAGAACCTGCAACAGATGGGTAAGCGTCGCGGTTAAGGGGGGAGAGAACTGGAGACTGTAGTAGAGGATGCGATCGAACTGAGTTTGGATGCGATCGATCAATTTCAGCGCCAGAGACGTTTTACCAATTCCCGGAAGTCCCAACAGCAAGATTAAACGAGAGCCACTCACCCAACTTTCCAGCGTTTCCAGTTCTTCTCTACGTCCATAAAAACAAGAAACTTCTGGCGCAAGTCCCAAATCAATTTGCGGTGGTTTCTGTTTCTCTTCTGAAGACTTTGCAACAGGAGAACCCTGGCTGCATACCTTAATATCTCCAATATGAACAATGTCATGACCAAAATGGTAAATGTTGGAGTAATAAAAACGCTCTATAGTTGAGCGAACATTAGATTTTTTTATGTTTTCTCCCAAAGCTTCAGACAGAATTTTCCATAATTGAGAAGCTGTATCCCTCACATGACCCTCTGTTAGATCGCGCTCTTGGGCAATCTTTGCATACTTCTGACCCTGAAAGGCTTCCCGTAGGATCTCTTGTTCAAGATCATCCATAGGTTCTCCCGTTTTAACTAGAAACAGATGCTCTGCAAACCTTAAAATTTCCTGAACGCTCATTGACTGACTAGATAAATCGTTTGATCGGATATAAACCCATCATATCCTATATTAGCCGACATGGGTTAGCCACTATTTCCGACATAATCCAACTCTAAAAAGGCAAACCATCAGAAAAAAAGAGAAATTCCGTGAATACAGGAGTAGTAAAATATCAAAATCTACCCTTACCACCAGTCACCATGCTAAAGATAATTTTTACAAACCCAATCAGGGTTGTAGGACTCTTGATGTTATTAGTCCCTATTGTACAGGGCTGCGGTGCATTTGAACAAGAATTAGAGTTTCCCGCAACTCGGTTAAAGGTTCAGCTAACTGAACTTCCATCGAGTGATACCAATTTAGATAATGCTGAACTGATCACCTATGCTGAAGCTAAACCTCTCAGAAAGAATAGAAATAGGATAAGAATTCCTGAAGCTTCTGATGACCAGACGGCCGTCGTCATGGCTAAAATTAACAACGAAATCAAGTTGATTGATTTTTTTGTTCCAGAAGTTAATGAAGAACCTGAGTTGAATTTTGCTTCAACTGCTCGAAGTCTTGTTTTTATGAATCCTCTGTTTATCGGTATACCGTTTGAAAAGCGTGTATCTATATTTGAGGCGATCGATCAAAATGAAAAATTTCAAGATTTAGTTCAAGTTGTCGCTCAATCTAATTCAATTGTAGACGATAAAGTTGTTGAATTAAGTACAGATATTGCTATTGAGTTAGCCCAATTTTACTTAAAATCAGATATTTCCCCCATCCAATTTAGCAATTCAGCCAACCCCAATTCTAACACATCGAATAGTAACTACCGTCCCAACTTATTTAATATTACAGATTTTCCTCAGAATGCTTGTGGCGACTCATTACCCATCACTGAATCAAGTTACCCTGTAAAGCTCTATCCTGTCTACATTGACTATAGCGAAAATAATTTGCAAGCCGTAAAAAGTAATTTTTGTCGTGATGCCTTTGTCAAAAAAAGAAAAAATACGAATAAACAAGCCGTCCAAGTTGCTTCTTTTTTGACTATAGACCGAGCTAATGAGTTCAAGCAATTTATGATTGAGCAATTAGGGAGTGGAGATGTTGGAGAACCAACGATAATAGAGAATAAACCAAGATCTGAATCTAATCAAATCAATCAATTGCTTTCGTCTTTAAAAGCTGGTGACTTTTTCGATGTATTAATTCCAGCCGCTCATGCCCAATCTCCCTTAGATTACAGGGATTTTTACTTAACTCACCAATTTCGGCATGACGGAAAAGTTCGCCCTTCATTTTCTCCATTAGCTCTAGTGCATGAAATGACCTTAAATGCTGAAAAACAAGGAATGCGCCTTAAGGGTACTTCTTTTCTTGCCCAACAAGTTGTTATCATTCGTGCTGAACACTTATTCACTGACTTAAAGGCAGATGATTATAATGGTAATGAAAGTCATGAAAAATTTGTCGTTGCTGAATTTTTTATCGAACCCGCACAATTGGGCGTTTGGGATTTAATGGCTATTCAAACAATCGGTAGTTCGTCTATTGGTCAAGAACAAATTAATACAATTATATCCCCTAAAAAACAGAAGGTTTGGCCACCAGGTGATTATATTGCGTTAATGTCAGGCTCTCGATTCTTAAATCGTCGTACACCCGATCAACCTTACGGAGCTTTTGATATGAATATAGCAATATTCTTGGTTGATTTGTTAAATATTACAACAGGTTACTCTGCTGAGAAACAATGGACAGATATTGCCAGTTTAGTTGGTCAAGTTTTGATTGGGTGTAGTACCAATGAGAGTTTTTCTCAAACCTTAAAATGTTTAAGTAGTCAAGATAACAGTGTCAAGCTTTTTGAGGCTTTGGGTGGCGAAAGTGAAGAAATTATTAAAGGGCTTTTACAATTTCAAGGTGAATCTGCTGAACAGTTAGCCAAAAAAATCGCAAAAGCAGTGAATGCTTTTGATAAAGGTATTTCAGTCAGTCGCCATGCTCTCTTAGGAAATTATTTAGCATCCTTTACTTTAGATGGGCCATACTTTGCAAAATTTAAAGTTACACAGCCACCTCCCGATCCTGCCTTGCTTGAGTTGGTTGAAGTTACCGATGTTAATAATCTAGAAACAATCATCCTGGATTGTTCAAAAGAACCAGCAGGAAGTTTTATCGATCTAGAATTTGAAGCATGTAGGGGTAACTTTACTAACTTGAGAATCGACTATAAAAACTATAGTAATGACTGGTATGAAATATCTTGGTTTTATACTGACGATCATTTAGATGAATTAAATGATCGAACTTTTGGATTATTTTCTAACGACCTTCTCAAAGAACAAGGCGATAAACTCAATATAGTCCTTATTCCTCCAGGAGGTGACGCTTCCGTAGCAACTATTACAAATAGACTACAGATTAAACGCTATTCAAGCAAACCTTCAAGAACAATACAAATGAAGTGTAATGGTAATCCAATAAAGATTTGGGGAGCGTTAGTCGAATCAAAATGTACTTCTAAGGGAACTTATGCAAGTGTAGAAGCTTATGTTGAACGTCCTATCAAACTTTTAGTAGGTGATGATATTTTAATGCTTGAACCCCGATTTCTTAGTTCTGATGACGCTACTCTTACTTCAACTGGTAAAACTGTCACTTTTACTCTATCAGTTCCATAGATCAAAAGTGACTGGCTAAAGTTCACTCCGTTTAGGTTAAAGTGCCATAGCCATAAAAGCCATCGCTATCTAAATCTGTCCATTCCCGCCATTGGTCATCTTCCTGATAGTGCTGTACCATGGCTTCAGCTTGCTCTTCTAAGATCCGATTTCGCTCGGCTAAGGGTAACCTTAAAACGCTTTTGCGGTCAACTTTTTTGTTCACTGTCTCTTTATACAGAGAATCAATAAAATCCAGCGCAATTTGCTGCTTTTCAATGGGTAAAGCGCTCAATTTCTCTATAATTTCCTGGGGTTTGAAAAGCTTGGTATTCATATCACTTGCCCGATCATCTGTCCACGTTAACCGATCTCTACCGTTATGATAACCTACAATTAATATGAGTATCGCTACGTTAAAATCTGAGAATTCTTTAAGCTTGGCATGGATCATCTGCTGGAGGGTGCAATCGAGTTTGTATCCAAAATCGTCTTGTTTGTCGAATGGAATCGTTTTCTGGATAACGGCTATCGTTCAAATCAAGACGTAGGCAAGTTGCTCGACCAATAGGTGTAGTTCCTTCTATTATAACACCCTTATCTTGCCAGACAAAATGCTCCGCCCACTTCTGTTTACGGGGATTAAAAATGGGAACAGTCTCCTGAGTCTCTGGATCAATTCCAGCTACAAAGTTGTAGCGTCTCTCATTGCAACGACGGCAGGCAAGGGCAAGATTGTCGAGTGCATCAGAACCACCCAAAGATTTGGGAACGACATGATCGATAGTAAATCGATTAGCACTCAACCGTTCTGGAGAGTGGCAATACTCGCAGATATAGTTGGCACGCTCTCGAATAGCCTGCTTGAGTTCATCACTGATTGGCATGTTGAGCAGCAAGCATCGCGTTAATGTGAGTAAAAATATGATCTAGTTCTCCAATCGCATCTAATTCAGCAATTTCATCAGGAGTGATTTGATCGGCTTTTTTCTTCTCCAGAAGACTCTCCATTCGCAGTTGAAGAGACTCACTGAATTTGAATAAATTCCAGTTGCCAACTTTTTCAAGCCGGATTTCGTGAATTAGAGAAGATGGTTTATTAAGAGTTGTAACCATTTAACCCCCATTGCACTTCAGGGAAGATTCTACCTGGGTCAAGCTTGAGCGGTGATTGTATTTCACTCATCGCATGTGTTCCTTTTTAGCTGACTCTACATTCTCTCTCTTAAGTTAGCATTATTTCTTCATTTTCCCGAATCGCCATTTCAATTTCTTCTGGATAAGCCTCAGCATAACGCCAAGCATTAACCACATCGATCGCGCTCAAACCGGGAAAAGCTTTTAAAATCTGGGCATTAGTCATTCATAAACGGCGATCGCATACCAATGAGCAAACCGGAATGCGCGTTTTCTCAATTCCAGACTCAAACTCAGGTTGAACAGAAATTAGTTAGAGAGGATGGATTTAATCGAACATTCCCCATGACCGATCGCCGATCGCCCATTCCCGGTTTAAACTAATAGATCCCACTCACATTCGGTAACACTTGGATTTATGGCCTTTTCCTCCATCTTGCGAACCTTGCGGCGATCGCCTCTAACGCAAGAGCTGCTAACTAAACTGGGCGACAACCGCTCCTTAGAACTTCAGGGAATTCCCCGGTTTCCCAAGGGTTTAGTTGCGTCTGCCCTCTCCCAAGCCGAATCTCGCTCCTTGCTGGTGGTGACGGCAACCATGGAAGAGGCGAACCGATGGACGGCGCAGCTAGAAGCTATGATAAAAGCTTTCCGTTTCAGGTTTCAAGACTTGAATTTGATGTTGTTAAAATTATCACGTTATATGAACCAGCCCCAGACCAATGGATTGATAATCGCAGGAGGAAAAGCAATGTTTAAATGTCATGTTTGTGGCTCAACGGAGTCTCATGTAGAGCAAGTGAGTGAGGTTTTGAAGATCCAGGGAAATTTCTATCTCGTTGAAAATATTCCAGCGACGGTTTGTTCTCGTTGTGGGGAAGAAACATTTAGTCGGGAAACAACAGAGCGGGTTCGAGTGATGCTACATCAAGGAGACAAACCTATTCGATCGCTCGCTCTAGATGTTTTTTCCTTTGATGAGGCGGTTTGAATTTATAATTTATAGGGTCTCATCTCTCATTCCTCATGACCGATCGCCGATCGCCCATTCTCGGTTTAAACTAATAGATTGGACTCACATTCGGTAACCGTTGGATTTATGGCCTTTTCCTCCATCTTGCGAACCTTGCGGCGATCGCCTCTTACGCAAGAACTACTGACTAAACTCGGCGACAACCGCTCCTTAACCCTTCAGGGAATTCCCCGGTTTCCCAAGGGTTTAGTTGCCTCTGCCCTCTCCCAAGCGGAATCTCGCTCCTTGTTGGTGGTGACGGCAACGATGGAGGAGGCGAACCGATGGACGGCGCAATTAGAAGCTATGATAAAAGCTTTACGTTGAAACAAATCATACTCTTTCTGAAATGACCCCATCAAACCCTACATCCAATATCCTGCAATACGAATCAACGATTTGGTCTACGGCTGACCTGTTGCGGGGTTGTGGCATCAAGGAATCAGAATGGCCGTCCTATATGATGCCGTTCTTTGCCCTAGTCATGATTGAGAGCCGTTTGCTGCGGATGTTTGATCAGTTAAAGGCGGAACTGGGGGAAGAGACTCTCTTTGAGATTGAACCGGATGATTTGAGCGAGTTAATTCAAGATAAGGGACAAGGCTACAACGTCTATATTTTTGAGAAAAGCCAGACTTTAAAGGACATCTGCCAGAACGATAAAGCTTTTGATATTGACTTTGATGCCTATCTGAAAGGATTTGACGGGGAAACGAGAGATTTGTTGGGGGTGGATGCTTTTGAGGGGGAAAAGTACCTCGATATCAAAGGAGCGATCGCCACACTGAAAGGGAAGAAGGTGCTGTTTAGCTACGTCAAAGAGTGGAGTAGCATTGACCTAAAGCCCTTTAATAACTCAGATATTACCACCCTAGAAGAACATATCAAGCGCCGTTGGGCGGATATTTCTGCGGATACAGCAGGGGAACAGTACACCCCGGATGATGTGATCGCCCTGATTGCGGAGATTATCGCGTCAAAGATTGAGGACTCAGATCGCCTACTGAAAATTTATGACTGTACCTGCGGGGGGGGAAATCTGCTGTTTGGGGTGGAAGACCGGATTAAGGCAAAGGTCAACCGCTTCACTCAGACGTTTGGGCAAGACTGGAATGATCCCCTTTACGCCCTTGCCAAGATTGAAAGTCGGTTTCGGGTGGATTCTAAAATCGAGCATGGCAACACCCTGACGGATGACAAGTTCTACAACGATGAGTTTGATGTAGTGATTGCCAATCCGCCTTATGGGGTGGACTGGAAGGGGTTTCAGAAGGATATCCGCAACGACAAGACCCAACGCTTTCAGTATTTGCCCTCGGTATCAGATGGGCAGTTGTTGTTTATGCAGCATCTGATCTCGAAGATGAATGAAACAGGTATGGGTGTTGTGGTTCACAATGGCTCGACGCTGTTTAGTGGGGATGCGGGGTCAGGGGAAAGCAATATTCGGAAGTGGATGCTAGATAATGACCTTGTGGAAGCGGTGATTCAGTTGCCGACGGATGAGTTTTTTAATACGGGGATTTATACTTATTTGTGGGTGCTGAATAAGCAGAAACCCGATGAACGAAAGGATCGGGTGATGTTGATTAATGCCAGTGAAAAGTTTAAGCCGTTGAAGAAAAATAAAGGCTCTAAGCGGAAAGAGGTGGATGAGGTGAACCGTTTAGAGATTGTGGCAACGTTGGCGCAGTGGGCAGATAATGACTATGCCAGGGTGTTTGATAAGGAGTTTTTCTATTTTAATAAACAGGCGATTATGCTCACAAATGTGGATGAGCAGGGGAGAACGTTTGCTAGTCGCCTCAAGGAGGGTAAAAAAAGTTTGAAGCTAAACCCCATCAAGTTGGACAATGGAGAGCGATCGTTAACGGAGTTTGAGATTATGGTTACTCCTGACTCGTTTGATAAGGGGGGTGGCGACAGCCGGGGGGATTTGGCGACCTATTTTGAGCAGGAGATTAAGCCGTTTATCAGTTCGTTGGACTATAAAGAACAGCCGTTGGTGGTGACGACGGAAAAAGAGCAATACAGCTTTGATAATGACCAAGAAACGCTGATTAAGGAGGCGTTGGGTAAGCGGGAGGCGTTGGGCTGTGGAAAAATTGTGGTGAAGTCGTCGTTTAAGAAAAAGACGAAAACGAAGCCCGAAAGTATTGTAATTACGGTGGAGTTAATGCCGGATACTCAGAAGGATTATGAGATTATTCCCTATCATCGTGACCCGGATGAGAATTGGGCGGGGATTGAAGCATTTATGGCGAAGTACATTACGAAGCCGTTTGAGTATTTGGATAATGTGGTGGGGGTGGAGATTAATTTTAATAAGGTGTTTTATCAGCCTGAGCAGTTGCGAAGTGTGGAAGAGATTTTGGGTGAAATAGATTCTCTGAATGATGAGTTAAAGTCACTTGAGGAGGAACTTTCACTATGAAGCTTTACTCTGCTCCTCATACGAAATATAAAGACAGTGATAATGAGTGGGATGAGTTTATACCTGCTGATTGGGATGAGAAAAGAGTTAAAGACATCTTTAACTTAATCACTGATACAGCACCCGAAAATAATGACTTTGAGCTTCTTTCGCTATATGCAAGCATTGGTGTCAGACCTCGTAAGGAAATGGAACAACGAGGCAATAAGGCTGTTACTACTGACGGTTACTGGATGGTCAAAAAAGGTGACATTGTTGTTAACAAGCTCTTAGCTTGGATGGGAGCAATAGGACTATCAGAATATGAAGGTGTGACCAGTCCTGCTTATGACATCTTGCGGAAAGCCAGTGACCAAGTAGACGAGAGATTTTACACCTATCTATTTAGAACGGAAAAGTCGCAAGCAATCTTCAAACGGCATTCACGGGGCATCATGGATGTCAGATTGCGTTTGTACTTTGATAAGTTTGGCGCAATCACTGTCCCCTTTCCATCAATATCTGAACAGAAAAAGATCGCCCACTACCTCGACACCAAAACCGCCCAGATCGATCGCCAAATTGACCTGCTCACCCAAAAAGCCCAACGCTATGAGGAATTGAAGCGATCGCTTATCAATGAAACCGTTACACGCGGTCTTGATAAGTCTGTTCCGATGAAAGATAGCGGCATTGACTGGATCGGCGAAATCCCTAAACATTGGGAAGTGACAAAGTTATCAAAAACTCTCAAAAAGCTGACCAATGGCTATGTGGGGCCAACACGAGAAATAATGAAAGAAAGTGGAGTTCCTTATATTCAAGGAATTCATATTAAAGATAACTCAGTGAAATTCACACCTGATGGTTATTACTACGTTGATAGAGAGTGGTCTAAAAAACACCCAAAATCAATCTTGAAAGAAGATGACATCTTGGTTGTTCAAACAGGTTCCATTGGTCAAGTTGGTATAGTGCCCAAAGAATTTGAAGGTGCTAATTGCCATGCGTTGTTGATCTTGAGAGTTATTGATTCATGTTTCCTAGCTAAATATCTACTTTACTCACTTGTCAGTCAATGTGGATTTATATCACTTCATAGGATAACAACAGGAGGGATACTACTACATATCAACGGTTCAAAATTAAAAGGTGTTGAGGTGGTTATACCTCCTCTTGAAGAACAACTCAAAATAAGTTCATATCTCGACACCAAAACTGCCCAAATAGACCAAATTATCCAAACCATCAACACCCAAATCGAAAAACTCCAAGAACTCCGTAAAACCCTAATCAACGATGTTGTCACAGGCAAAATTAAAGTAACTGAAAATTGAAAATGGAGAATTAACCATGAACGTGATTCAACTACGGCAAAAAATTGACCACCAACTTAACAGCCTTTCCCCCCAATGGCTCATCCTAATTAGCAACCTCCTCGACTCCATTCAAACCCTCACCGCAAAAGGCGAACTACCAAAACTTGAAGAAACCACCCTCAAACGCAACAAATGCGCCCAAGACTTACTCAAATATGCCAACACTTGGCAAGGTGATGACCTCGAAGAGTGTCTAAATTTTGTGATAGAAACTCGCTCAAAATCACAGTTTTAGCCACCATGTCTTACCTACTCGACACCAACCACTGTAGCGACATCATCAACGGCAACCCACAGGTGATAGAAGCACTAAAAGAGCGATCTGATAGTACCATTAGCATCAGCATTATTACTCATGCCGAACTTCTCTACATGGCAGACAAATCAGAGCGAGTCAACGAAAATCGCAAAATAGTTGAGGCTTTTCTGCAAAATCTTGATCTATAGCAAACCTAAATGAGTTGTGTAATGGCTGCCCCTCATCCCCCTACCCCCTTCTCCCACAGGAGAAGGGGAAAAGTCCCTCTCCCGTGGGAGAGGGATTTAGGGAGAGGGCTTTTTCTATTTCACAACTCAAATGGACTTGCTATATATCTAATCGACGAAACAACCGCCAATATCTACAGTCATCTTAAAGCCAGTATTTTTAGACACTTTGCCCCGAAAGAAAAAGCCAAACGTCGAGGAGCTAACATCTACAATCTCGGCTTTACCGATCACGATCTATGGATTGTTTCCACAGCCCTGCAACACAGCTTAACTCTTGTGTCGGCAGACAATGACATGAAACGAATTCAAGAAGTCCAACAGTTTTCCCTAGAATCATGGCGATAAGGAATATAACTTATGTCTGAACTTCATCTACAAGAAAAATTTCTCGTCCCGTTCATCAAAACCGAACTAGGCTACCGGGAAGTCAAACCCAACACTGTTACCAACTCCCTCATCATTGAAGATGATCTACAAGAGTTTATCTCTAACACCACCCTGAACCAAAAGCCCTACGAAACCCTACTGAGAAAATACAACGGCAACGCCCAAACCCTGCTCGCCGACCTGCTCGAACTCATCCAAGAACGAATCGCCAGCAGTCGGAACATGGCGCTGTTCATCAACGCTAACAAATCCGTTACCCTACATGGCGTTAAGCTCCATCTGTTCTACACCGATGACAGCGTGATTCACGATAGCGACCTATTCAAGCAAAATATCTTTTCCGTCATTCAAGAACTGCCCTATAAATACGACTATCAAGGCAAACAGATTTTTTCCTTCCGTCCTGACCTCAGCTTTTTTGTGAATGGCTTGTATCTGGGCTATAGCGAACTGAAAGCCAACTTCAGCAACCAAACCGCCAAGAAAAACGGACGGGGCAAAGTTTCCAAAGACTACTTTGAAGCCGTCAGAAAATATTACGAAATCTTCGATCAAAACCCTCATCTGAGCGAATCCGAAAAAGCCCACTACCGCAAAGACTTCCTCAAAATCTTTGAAAAAGCCATTCACATCACCACCACCGACATTGCCGAAACCTACATTATCCGCACCATTGACCAATTCTTTGATGAAGTCCTAGACACCTGTAAAAAAGGCAAATTCGATCGAGAGGACTACACCAAGAAAGTTCTACAAGACTTCAAACCCTATCCCCTGCTCAACCCTCACGCCGACAAAAAAGACAAACTGAAAGAACTTTTTAGCTACCACTACGGCAAAAGCTTCATTGAAAAAGAAATACTCTACTACAACTTCATCGAGCGGGAAGTTTGCACCATCAACGGTCGCAAAGAACTCAAGGACGAAAAAGGACAACTGATTTGCCCCCGTCCCAAACAAAAATTTGGCACAGATAAGATTCTGGCAAAAATTGACGAATTTTTAGCCCACGAACTCGAAGATGATTATTTCATTCACCAACTAGAGCAACAACTAGCCCAGGTTGCTCCAACCAAACGCGCCGAACTGATTGAAAAGCGTAAAGCCTACGCCAATAATAAAAACGTCTATTCCCTATTGCTGCAATACGCCGCCGGGTTTGGTAAATCCAATATTATTGGCTGGACTGCACTGCAACTGAAAGACCTGCGCCGCAATGGTACTTATGTTTACGATAAAGTTATGATTGTGGTCGATCGCCTCCAACTCCGCAGCCAGATTGATGCCAAAATGCGGAACATGAACATTGAAAAGTCCATGTTCCTAGAAGCCCACGACAAAAAGACGTTTCAAAAAGCCCTCACCTCGGATAAGCGCTTAGTCATCATCAACCTGCAAAAATTCCAAGACGTGCAAAAAATTCTCGATGCTGACACCCTCCAAAGACTGGCCGAACTCCGGATCGTCTTCCTCATTGATGAGATTCACCGCTCCAATAGTGGCAGCCAACACGAAGAAATGATCAATATCTTCGATGAGTTACAAACCCCCTTTGACGCAAACCGCCAATATAATCTCATCCGCACCAAGAAAAACCTACTCATCGGTTTCACTGCCACCCCAGACGATAACACCCTGGCACGCTTCGGAGAATTTAGCGGCTATGCCGAAAGCGAAAAACTGTGGGTTCCTTTTGACTCCTACACCATGAATGAAGCGATCAAAGATGGGTTTATCCTCAACCCCATCAAAAATATCGTTCCCGTTGCCTCAAAAATGCTGTTCGATCTTCCCCGCAACCCGCTAGAGGGTTTTGAGGAACCCAACTACAAAGACATTGATAAAAAGCAAATCTATGAACAACGCGATCGCATAGACGCAATTAGTAAATATATAGCGGATTTACTGGTTAAAGATGTCTATCGACAAATCCGAGGCACAGGCAAAGCCATGTTAGCGGTGTACTCCATCCAAGCCGCCCGACTGTATGCTCAGGCCGTTAAACGTCACTTTCAGGCCATCACCCAACAGCCCAAATACGCAAAATACGCCGATGCTCCGATCTATGTCGTTTACTCCAGCAGTCAAGACCAGCAAAGCGCTACTGGGTTAAATGATGGACTCAGCGAAGAAAAAGTCTTAGAAAACTTTGCCCTCAAAAAAAATGGCTTAATTATCGTCGTTGCCAAGCTACAAACCGGATTTGATGAGCGGCGACTCCATACCCTATTCCTTGATAAAGAAATCAGAGGTATTGCCGCCATTCAAGCCATTTCACGGGTTGACCGCACAGCCAAATATAAAAACGACTGTAAGATCGTTGACTTCTCTTACAATAATGTCAACGTCCAAACGATCAAAGATGCCTTTGAGCATTTCTCTGATGTGGTGGTGAGTGACTTTGACCCGTTCAGCGATCGCCGGGTGCTAGAGATCCTCTTTTCAGAACTCAAAAAGTCTGGAGTATATAACCAGTTTTTTGACCGATTTCTTCACATCTTTAACGACAATGCCAAACGCAACGATCCAGAAAGCTATCTGGATTTAGAAAGCAGCATTGAAAACCACATCTGGGCCGACCCTCAGCATACCGCCGATGCCAAAGCAAAAGCAGCGCAATACTTCACCCTCCTTAACCGTATTGAGTATGTGATCGCGATCGATGAAAAGTACAAGGAACCCAGCTTTTTAGCCTTCCTACGCCTCTTCAATCGGCTCTATAATCAGCACCACCGTACTGATGATATCAAAGACGCGATCGAAGTTTACTTTGACAATCAAATCGGTATTGTCGAAGTTGAAGCCCAAGAAAAGAAACCTAAGAAAAAACAAGAAACTAAAGTGGCCAAGGGTAAAGAACCGGGTCAAACTGCCTACCCATTTAATATCCTAGAAATTATTGAAGCCCGTAATGAGCAAGAGGATCTCAAAGCCGCACGCATTAAGGAATTTGAGACCAAGATTCGCGATTTCTTTCAATATGTCAGGGACTCTGAAGAGGGTAAACGCCTGATTATTAAAATTAATTCTGATGTATCTGAAGATGAAATTTATGAAGATTTTGCTAAGATTTATCGAAAGTACAAAGCCACTAAGCGGAAAACTGTAGGAGACTATTTCTTCAAAGAAATGGAAGATCTGGTGAACAAACTCTGTGATGACTTTGAGCATACGGTTAGTCACTCTAGAGCATTTCACTAACCAGAGGAGCTGTTCCTCTATTTTAAAGGGTCTCATCTCTCATTCCTCATGACCGATCGCCAATAACCCATTCCCGGTTTAAACTAATAGATCGCACTCACATTCGGTAACACTTGGATTTATGGCCTTTTCCTCTATCTTGCGAACCTTGCGGCGATCGCCTCTTACGCAAGAGCTACTGACTAAACTCGGCGACAATCGATTCTTAGAACTTCAGGGAATTCCCCGATTTCCCAAGGGTTTAGTTGCGTCTGCCCTCTCCCAAGCGGAATCTCGCTCCTTGTTGGTGGTGACGGCAACTATGGAGGAAGCCAACCGATGGACGGCGCAGTTAGAAGCTATGGATTGGCAAAGTGTCCTATTTTACCCAACTACAGAAGCGTCGCCCTATGAATCCAGCCCTCCGGAACCGGAGATGGTTTGGGGACAGATGCAGGTGTTGGCGGAGTTGGTGTTAGGTAATACCGAGCGTCAACGGGCTATTGTTTGTACGGAGCGGGCGCTACAGCCCCATTTGCCGCCCCTAGAGGCGTTTAAACCCTATGCTCTGCGGTTGCAAAAGGGAGATATTTGGGAGAGTAAAGCGCTGGATCGGAAGTTAAGTCAACTCGGTTATGAGCGGGTGACCTCCGTGGAAACCGAGGGGCAATGGAGTCGCCGAGGGGACATTGTGGATATTTTCCCTGTGGCTTCCGAGTTGCCGGTGCGCCTGGAATGGTGGGCAACGGAGGGGGATGGGGATGCAGTAGAGAAGATTAAGGAACTCGATCCGGCTACGGGGCGATCGCTCGATCCGATCCCAGAAGTCATTTTAACGCCCACTGCCTTTACGCCCATCATTGAGGAAGCACTCACGGATCTGGGGGTGGAAACCTTGCCGGAATTCTCCTCAGCCTATTTAGGGTTGGGCTTTGATACACCTGCTTCCCTGTTGGATTATTTACCCCAAAATAGTCTGATTGCGATCGATGAACCCGCCCAATGTGAGAGTCATAGTAATAATTGGGTCAATCATATCGAAGAGCAGTACGAAAGCTTACAAGAAGTCGAAGGGGTGGGTAAAGTGCCCCCGATTCATCGCTCCTTTGCCCAGTCCTTAACTCCCGTTCAAGACTACCCTTGTCTGTACTTATCGGAACTGGCTGAAAGTAAAATAACTAACGGGCTGAATGTCGCCAGTCGCCCGGTTCCGGTTCTCCCCCATCAGTTTGCCAAACTCGCGGAAACCCTGAGAGAAGAAAGCAAAAATCGCACGTTAATCTTTGTCATTTCTGCCCAACCCTCGCGATCGGTTTCCTTGCTGCAAGAACATGATTGCGCGGCAAAATTTATACCCAATCCCAAGGATTATCAGGCGATCGATTCTCTGCAAGTCCACTATACCCCGATCGCCCTCAAATATTCCGGAGTCGCCGAGCTAGAAGGCTTTGTGCTGCCGACATTCAAGATTATGGTGGTGAGCGATCGCGAATTTTATGGACAACATAGCCTCGCCACCCCCAGCTACATCCGCAAACGTCGCCGCGCTGCCTCCAAACAAGTCGATCCCAATACTCTCAAACCCGGCGATTATGTCGTTCACAAAAGCCATGGGATCGGACGGTTTATAAAATTAGAAAAGCTCACCGTCAGTGAAGAAACCAGAGAATATTTAGTCATCAAATATGAAGATGGCTTACTCCGCGTCGCCGCCGATCAAGTCGGATCATTATCTCGCTTTCGCTCCACCGATGGCAAGCGCCCAACCTTACATAAATTAGCGGGGAAAACTTGGGAGAAAACCAAAAACAAAGTCCGCAAAAACATCAAGAAGTTGGCTGTAGACTTGCTCAAACTCTATGCAGCTAGAGCAGAACAGGAAGGATTTCAATTTCCCCCGGATTCCGCTTGGCAAGAGGAATTAGAAGACTCCTTTCCTTACCAAGCCACTCCCGATCAACTGAAGGCAACCCAGGATATTAAACGGGATATGGAATCCCCGCGCCCCATGGATCGCTTGGTTTGTGGCGATGTGGGATTTGGGAAAACTGAAGTGGGGATTCGCGCCATTTTTAAGGCGGTGACGGCAGGAAAACAGGTGGCGTTTTTAGCTCCAACGACGATTTTAACCCAGCAACATTATCACACCCTCAAAGAACGATTTGCCCCCTATCCGATTGAAATTGGACTATTAAACCGCTTTCGCACTCCCACGGAACGCAAGGAGATTCAACAACGGTTAGCCACGGGGGAATTGGATGTGGTGATTGGTACTCAGGCACTGTTGAATAAAGAGGTAAAATATCGAGATTTGGGCTTATTGGTGGTGGATGAAGAGCAACGGTTTGGGGTGAATCAGAAGGAGAAAATTAAGGCGCTGAAAACCCAGGTGGATGTCTTAACCCTCAGTGCAACCCCCATTCCCCGCACCCTCTATATGTCCTTGTCAGGGGTGCGGGAGATGAGTTTGATTACCACCCCACCGCCGTCCCGTCGCCCGATTAAAACCCATTTGGCGGCGTATAATTTGGAGGCAGTCCGCACGGCGATCCGTCAGGAGTTGGATCGGGGGGGACAGGTGTTTTATGTGGTTCCCAGGGTTGAGGGAATTGAGGAGATCAGTACCCGGATTCGGAAGACGGTTCCAGGGGTGCGATTGGCGATCGCCCATGGACAGATGCCAGAAACGGAACTCGAAGCAACAATGCTCAGTTTTAGCGACGGGGAAGCCGATGTGCTGGTTTGTACTACCATCATTGAATCAGGTTTGGATATTCCCCGCGTCAACACTATTTTAATTGAGGATGCCCATAAATTTGGCTTGTCGCAATTGTATCAGTTACGGGGGCGCGTCGGCCGGGCGGGAATTCAAGCCCATGCCTGGCTCTTTTATCCAGATCGCCGCACCTTACCGGAAGCCGCTCAAAAACGCCTGCGAGCGATCCAGGAATTTACTCAATTAGGCTCTGGGTATCAGTTAGCCATGCGAGATATGGAAATTCGCGGAGTCGGTAACCTCTTGGGGGCAGAACAGTCCGGACAGATGACGGCGATTGGCTTTGATTTATACATGGAAATGTTACAAGAATCGATTCAGGAAATCCAAGGTCAGGAGATTCCCCAAGTCGATGATACCAGTATCGATCTACCGATTACGGCGTTTATTCCTGCCGATTATATCCCCGACATGGATCAGAAAATGAGAGCCTATCGCTCCGTAGCGGCGGCGGGTTGTGGTGATGAATTACGCTTAATCGAGATGGAATGGGGCGATCGCTACGGAACCATTCCCCAACCCGCGCAACAACTCATCCGCGTCATGGAACTCAAACAACTGGCCAAATCCCTCGGTTTTTCCCGCATTAAACCCGACGGAAAACAGCACGTTGTGTTAGAAACTCCCATGGAAGAACCCGCTTGGAATCTATTAAAAGAAAAACTCGATCGCCGCTTCCATGCTCGCTTTGTCTACAGTCCCAAAAAAGTCACCGTGCGCGGCTTAGGGGTGTTCAAACCCAATCAACAACTGGATCAGTTAATTGGCTGGTTTACCCAAATGCAAGCCGCTTTGACAATGAACAATGAATAATTAACAATTTTACTCGAAATTTAGTGGTAAGTGGGCAGGGCATACCCCTCTTCTGTTACTATCCGGGTTCGATGAATAGGAAATCTGCCAATTACCCCTCTTCTGTCACTATCCGATAGTGAAGATAGAATAAAATAGAGTATCAATAGCTAAAAGCGAGATAGAGCAATGGATGTAGAGTTACAGATCTTAAAACATTTGCCCAGATCGCCAGAAACCACGGTTTCGGTTGTCGATCAATATTGTGACTCTTATCAAGAGATGTTTGCTGATGTGAGAAGTTATGAATATTTTAAATACTTGCATTTAGGAATTATTTCTCCTATCCCCAGAAAGTACTTTCCGGAAATTGCTGATGAATTGAGAGATTATGGCTTTAATATTAAATTAGTATTAGCAGATAGTCTCTATGGTGAAGGGAGTGAATTTGTGAGAAAATTAGAGGAACATAACTTATGCTATATTGTATCAATTAGGAGTAACCATGGAGTTCTAATGCCAAGTCATGAAAGGGTTAGGGAGAATAGGTGGTATAAATTCAAGAGAGTTTTGAGCGATCAAACCTCAGAAGAGCGCTACATTAGAGAGATTATATTTGGTCACCGAAGAAGACGAACTTATTGGCAAATAACGACAGATACTTCTTATAGATTAACTCAATATGCCCAGATTGAAAAATGGTGGGAGATGATCATGAGTGCTTATCTAATGATTAGCTTGAATAGTCAACCATTTTTGTCATTAAATAATTCAGAATCCCAGAAGATAAAAAGTGCTAAAGTTCAAGTAGATTGTTCTGTCCACTCACAGTGGGATCGCTCTGGCGGTTGGAAAAGTATCTTGAAGAATTTTCGTTTACTGATTCAGCCGACCCTTCTGTTCTGGTCAATTGTTCCGTGGTTAGATGTGGTTCCGAGTTCTTATTTATTACGAGGATTTAATAAATTGATTAACGGTGTTAATCAATTTGAATCCTTTTATCCTTCCGGATAATTGGCAGATTTCCTATTCATTGAACCCGGAGAGTGACAGAAGAGGTTATCCAAAAATTTTTAATCAGCGCTGGCACAATCCGCTCACTGGCCAACCTGCCGCCAAACAGGTTTCGGGCCACCGGCCCCAGTTGCAAGGCTGCTGCCCCGCCCATGATGAATAGGTTGCAGCCGGCCCAGCGCAAATGAGAGTCAAGGACAGGCAATCCGTTGATTACGGGCAGGGGATGGGTTGCACGAACATCAGACAATAGCGACCAGTGGTTTACATCCAGGGTGGTTCCGGTGGCCAGCCAGATGCGGTTGATGGGCCGGTGGGCAATGCAATCATGGACATCCGATTGATTGCAGGTCACTTTCCAGGCATTTCCCTTCCACTGTGCTGACTGAACTTGGCACTGTTCGTAAAATGACAGCTTGCCTTCCCGCTCCAGTCGTCGCAGTTTGGTGAAAATGGCGGGGGTGAGGGAGCCACCATTGCGGGCGGATTGAATCATCTGCCAACGGGTTTCCCAATCAGGTTCGGCGTGGAATCCCTTGAGGTATTTGGGCCCAAGCCATCCCGGTTCGGCATCAAAGATCTTTTCGTAGAAGGTGCGCCGCGCCATCATGATGACCTGTGCGCCACGGGCGATCGCCCCCAATGCCAGATGCCCACTGGTGAGTCCACTGCCGACAATCAGCACTCGCTCTCCTGCTAACCGCAGCCCTCGCAGATCGATCTGGTGGGAATGGAGCAGGCGATCCCTTGGATAGGTAAACGGCAGCGTCCGCGCCCATTCGGGAAGGTTGGGCGTACCACCGGCGATCGCCAGCACCACCCGCTTGGCCGTTAGACATCGGCCATCTGCCAGTCCCAGGCGAAACCGTTGCTTTCCCTTGGAGATAAACCCTTCAAGCTGGTCTACTCTTGCTGGAATCACCCGATCCTGGAGTTCCCACCGACGAATGACCTCCTGGCAAAACTCTTGAAATAGCTGAGTTCCAGGCAAATCGTAAGGCGGAAATAGCTCATCTGCTCGCCTTTCTGCAAAAGAGCGAAGGGCGTAGGGATTGGGGTCGGGATGATGCACTGCGGGCGATCGCAGATGGGGAATCTCCAATGCCGCAAACTGTTGGTTCCACTGGCGCAGCCAATCCCCCGCCGGATCGAGTACCACAAAACGCTTGTGCATCGACTTTTTCTTTTGCAGCAGGTGAGTGACCAGGGTTAACGCTTGGGGCCCTGCACCAATGATGGCGATGTCTACCTTGTCTAGTGTTCCATTTGAGGGGGCCGTCTTCCAATTACACATCACTTTCCAATTCATGGATTATACAATAATGATAATCATTCTACTTTCTGTAATTTTATCTTAAGGCAAGACTGAATGGAATCCATGACGTTGATTGCGATCGCCTCATTCGTGCTGATGCCAATACCCTGACTTACCGACCATCTTGCTCTAGTTCAAAGCCTCGATCATCACTAGACCACCCTCGATTGCTTGGATTCGCAAATCATAACCTCGCAATAGCTGCATTCCAATCAGAGGAATCGTCTCTGACTCATTGATATAAACCTCACGGTATTGCCCGTCCCAAATTACCAGCCCAAGGTAAACTTCAAAAGTACAAAAAGTTCCATCGCCTAATGTCGCCATATCTCGACCTTCCCAACTGAGTGCTAATGTCGAGATCATGTCTGCTGGCAGGGTTAAAAAACCAGAGAAGCCTGTATCAATTACGGCATCTACCCTTTGCGTTGTCTGATTATTCCTAACGGCGATCGCCAACATCGCTTCACAACCCTGATTCACACGCCCTTGCATCATTGCTTTGGTCTCAAACTCCGTGCCCCAAAATGATCAACTGCTGGATGTCCAATGCGAACAAACCAGGTTTGAGCATCTGATACTCTTGCTGAGAGCCGTTTTGATGCTGTTAGTAGATCGTCAGCGATCTCAAAAGCTCCAGTTTCAATGTCGATCGCCACAATTTTTCCTGGGTTGCCTTCTTCGACCTGTTGACGCACCTGAGACTCATAAATCTCATCGCCACGTCGAGCAAACTCTTCTTTGCTATAGCGGGGTTGACGAACTGCCATAGACTGAACCTCGGTTCCAATATTGTCCCTAAATTTTATCCTAAGCAGAAAAGAAGGGTTAGGAGATAACCAAACTGCTCAAAAGTTTAATTCCCAACGATTGCCCTTCAATCGATGGGCGATCGCATGGCTGAACACAGAAGGGTTGCACAGAATACCTTAACTTAATATGATAATCATTATCATTCTATTTCTTCAATTTCCACTGTGAAACCCGATCGAATGGATGCCATGATTGCGATCGCCGGGCCGCCCGGTAGTGGCAAAACCACCTGGATCAGTCAGTTCCTCCAAGACCAGAGCCGTCCCCTGTTTTACTGCTGTCCAGGGATGGGAGCCTGTTTAGTTGACCAGGCGCGGATTGCCTATCGCTTTCCTTGGGTGAATTTAATCCCTGAAAGTCAAGCGCCCCAAGTGTTAACCGGCCTACCAGAACAAGCTCTGGTTTATTTTGAGCTAGGATTTCACCTGGATTTAGCCTCACCCTTTCTAGCGTCGCTGCCCTGTCATCGGGTCGCAGTGCTGCCTCCTGGTCTGAAGGAATCAGATTGGCATGACTGGGCGGATGAAGTGATTCCCGGAAATGATATCCCAGTTCCTGACCTATTACCAGATTTGTGGCGATCGCCTTTAACCGGACAGGTCTTCGATGCCCCCAGTTTAGACGAGATTTTGATTGAACTGACCGGCGGCGCTTACGGACAGGCACAGCGCGTCAAGGGTATTTTTGAACTGCCCGATGGACGGGCCTTTTACGTGGATTTTGTGGACGGCTTGTCCGGAATCGAATACACCGAATTGAGTATTCCCCGTTGGCTAGAGGGCCGTCCCGAACGCTTCAGTGGCCTTGAGGTTGTAGGCTGGAACCTAGAACAGGAGACCATGGCCCAAACCCTGTTGGATGGGTGTTTATCCGATGGAGCGATCGCCCAATACCAGGAACACTACAAAGCAATTATTTCCGATCAAACCAACCCAGAGGAGAGTGTCTTAACATGAAACTAGCTGTCATTTCCTGCATTCACGGCAACTATGAAGCCTTAAATGCCGTATTATCTGATATCGACGATCGCAACGCAGACCAGATTTATTGCCTGGGGGATCTCGTCGGTTATGGCCCCCATCCCAACGCCGTCGTCGAAATGATTCGCTCCCTCGATATTCCCACCGTTCAGGGCTGTTGGGATGAAGATATTGTCGAGGGGTTGAATGCCTGCGAATGCAGTTATCCGTCTCAATTAGCAGAGAAACGAGGACGACTAGCCCATGAATGGACAAACAACACCATTCATCCAGAGGTGCGTGAGGTTCTGGCAACACTCCCCATGACCCTACGACTGGATAATCTTTGCTTTGTCCATGGCAGTCCCAATAGCCAACACGAATACCTGCTGCCCAGCATGGATGGCTTTGCGGCACTCGAACGAGTCCTTTCGACAGATGCCGATGTTTTGTTCTGCGGTCATACCCATGTGCCCTATGTGCGGAACCTAGAAGATGGAACCTTAACTGTCAGAGTTGACCAACCCGGTAAAGAGGGGTCACAAACCCAGTTCAAAACCCCCTTAAAGCAAATTGTGAACGCTGGATCAGTCGGAGAACCCCGGCATGGTCGCCCCAATGCCACCTATGTTCTTTATGACACCGATACAGCACAGGTAGAACTCAGAGAAGTGCCCTACGACTACGAAAAAACCTGTGCCGACATCATTGCCAAGGGTCTGCCGCCGATCTTTGCCTGGCGGTTGGCGCGGGGTATGGAGTTTGCAGAACGGGCAGACGATCCGAGTCATGTGTGCCAGCGATGAGCGGATACTGATTCTTGTGGTAAAGGGAAAGGAGGATTAAATTAAGGAGGAAAAACAATTCACTATCCCAGAACATTCAGTGAATCGGAGATCTAACCATGCAAACCATCCAGTTGAAAGCCTCTGTTGATGATAACGGCATCCTCCAGATTCAACTCCCCGACCATCCAGGAGAAGAACTAGAAATCTTATCAGAAAAATGGGTTGAACACCCCGTCCTAAAAGGACGGCTTTGCGGTACAATAAAGTTGGTCACTGACCCACCCGCGACGATGGAAACAGAAAGCCTAACTTCAAAGCTTGCGGAATCCGCAACGGCGCAGAAAAATCGGTAGACCGGGAAAAGAGGATGGGGCAATGGGCAGTCCAAACCTCCACAATGCCCTGATGATTGAACGGCGCACGTTTTTGGAAATGCCCCGTTGGTCGGCTATCTGGCGCGAAACCCAGGGAACTCTCAGCCAGTTTTTCACCAATGCGATTCCTATCTTTGTGGCGATCGCGGCGATCGCCTCTGTATTGGACGAATTTGGTGTCATCACTGCTCTAGCGGGATGGATTAATCCCCTAATGGGGCTGTTTGGCCTGCCTCCAGAAGCCGCTCTACCGGTTATTTTGGCCTCGATTCGCAAAGACGGACTGCTGCTCTTTGCCGAACCAGAGACCCTAGCGCTACTAACCCCTCTGCAAATCTTGACGGGGGTTTACCTGGCCGGGGTGTTGCTGCCCTGTTTGGTGACAGCACTGACCATTGCCCGCGAACAGTCGGTGCGGTTTGTGGTGGGGCTGATGGGGAGGCAGGCGATCGCGGCGATCGCCTTTTCGATGCTTCTGGCCTGGGGAGGCAACCGGTTGTAACGGCTGTAGTTGGCCACATTATGCAATAATGATTATTGTTCTCATTTTTTTTGTGCTAATGTCATCACCATTTGCTGCCCGGACTTCAGTTGAAGCTGTCGAAGAAGGGATGCTCTTGGCTCCTAAGTTTGACGCGAATGGACTCATCCCCGTTATCACCACGGATGCTGCAACCGGCGAGGTGCTGATGCACGCCTATATGAATGAAGCGGCGTTGCTAAAAACCCTTGAAACCGGCGAAGCCCATTACTACAGCCGCAGTCGTCAGCAGCTCTGGCACAAAGGCGCGACGAGTGGGCTGGTGCAAACTGTGCAGCAATTGCTGATTGATGATGACCAGGATTGTCTGTGGATGAAGGTCACAGTAGCTGGAACAGGAGCCAGTTGCCATGTGGGGTATCGCTCTTGCTTTTACCGTCAGGTTTCTCCTGGTGAGGGCGATGTTAAGGCGAGTCGGCCCATTTCGCTCACCTTTACGGAAACCATCAAAACTTTTGACCCTGTTGCTGTCTATGGGGATGCTCCCAATCCTACTCAACTTTGAACCAAGGAAGGCAATGAGTGGGTAAGCAGGTCAAATTCAAGGAGGTGAGCAGATGCAATGGGCTATTTTGAGCGGAATTGAGGGAAATTTAGCCGCGTATGAGGCGGTGTTGCAGGATATTCGACGACAGCGCAGCCCAGTCACTGACCTCTACATCATTGGGGATGTGGTGGGGCTGAAGGGGGATAATGAGGCGACGATTAAGCGGTTGAGATCGCCCCGCACTGGGGAGCTAGAACCCCAAATTTGTATCGGTTGGTGGGAAGAGCAATGCTTTAGTCTGCATGGGCTGAGTGGGTTGCAAGATGCCCCGGAACTGATGGCAGAGTTTGGCGGCGATGGGGTCAAGCAACTCTGGGATTCGGTATCGCGGGAGTCGGTGGGGTGGTTGCGATCGCTCCATTTTGGCTTTCATGAACTCGATTGCTTGCTGATTCATGGCAGTATCGTCAGCTATGCTGATGAACTGACACCGAATACGCCTGCGATTCAGTTGTGCGATCGCCTGATTCGTGCCGATGCCAATACCTTGTTTTGTGGGCGATCGGGACTAGCTTTTGAATGCTGGATTGAACCCCAACAATTACGCTCAACCGTCACAACCCTAGACGGAACGCAAGAGCCGAAAGATCAAGGGAAAACACCCCGTCGTGTGGTAGGGGTTGGCTCCGTGGGACGAACTCCGAGGCAAGCCACTTACACCCTCTATAACCCTGGTAATAATGATGTGACCTTTAGAAAAGTTTCTTATAGCCCTGCCAAGGGTTTTGGTGTTTCCAAAGTGTAGCGATCGCCAATAAATAGTTTATGGATCAATATTTTTTAGGACTTATAGCGCAAAGCGCTATACTGGGATAATTTTTGGTTTTTTTGTGCCCCAAAAATTATCCCAATGGGTAAGTTTTGATTTAGATAGAATAGGGGGTTTTCTCGATATTTGCTATGCTCCCAACCGGGATAAATTACCTATTTTTTTGATTGAATTATGAGCATTTCCAGTCATATATAGCAAACCTAAATGAGTTGTGTAATGGCTGCCCTGCTTGCCCTGAGCGAAGTCGAAGGGAGCGAAGTCGAAGGGAGAAGGGGGAAAAGTCCCTCTCCCACGGGAGAGGGATATAGGGAGAGGGCATTTCCAGTTGCACAACTCATTGAGACTAGCTATAGTGTGGTACTGTTAAAATGATAATCATTCTCACGCTAGGTTTATGCTGACTCAATCAAGCCAGACTGCTTCTGACGAGACATTTGCTAATGCTGCAAATGTCACTAGCCCTTCTAGTGAATCTGCTGCTGATTCGTCCATTTCTCAAGTCCACCGTCCCCGTCGTCTGCGTCGCACGGATGCGCTGCGGCGGATGGTGCGGGAAACCGTGCTGACGGTAGATGACCTGATTTATCCCCTGTTTGTGATGGAGGGGGAGGGAGAGCAGGAAGAAGTGCCTTCGATGCCGGGTTGTTTCCGCTATTCCCTGGATTTGCTGCTAGATGAAGTGAAAGCGGCTCACGAGCTGGGGATTGGGGCGATCGCTCTCTTCCCCCTCATTCCCCATCCCCAAAAAGACAACGTTGGAAGCGAAAGCTACAATCCTGATGGCTTAATTCCCCGTGCGATCCGCGCCATCAAGCAGGCAGTTCCCCAAATGCTGGTGATGACTGATGTGGCCCTCGATCCCTACAGCAGTGAGGGCCATGATGGCATTGTCAAAGATGGGCAGATTCTCAACGATGAAACCGTTACCGTGCTGGTCAAACAAGCTCTGATGCAAGCGGAAGCTGGAGCCGATTTTGTGGCTCCATCGGACATGATGGATGGGCGAGTCGGAGCCATTCGCCAGGCACTCGATGCAGAAGGCTGGATCAACGTGGGGATTCTCGCCTATTCCGCCAAATATGCCTCCGCTTACTATGGGCCATTTCGGGATGCCCTAGATTCAGCCCCCAAGTTTGGCGACAAGAAAACTTATCAAATGGATGCAGCAAATGCCAGAGAAGCCCTGAAGGAAGTGGAGCTAGACATTGCAGAAGGGGCAGACATAGTAATGGTGAAACCCGCTTTGGCCTATCTGGATGTGATTCGTCGTATTAAGCAACACACGAATCTCCCCGTTGCTGCTTACAATGTCAGTGGGGAATACTCCATGATCAAAGCGGCAGCGCAGCAGGGTTGGATTGATGAACAAAAAGTGATGCTAGAAACCCTAACCAGCATGAAACGGGCAGGTGCTGATCTGATTTTGACTTATTTCGCTAAAGCTGTTGCCCTGGCGTTGCAGACTT
>NZ_JAQOSO010000053.1 GCF_030068505.1 Roseofilum capinflatum BLCC-M114 | reverse complement strand
TGCGCAAGCTTACGGGCAATTAGTACCGCTCGGCTGCATGCATCGCTGCACTTCCACCTACGGCCTATCGACGTGGTCATCTCCCACGGCCCTTTAAAGAGATCTCATCTTGTGGCGGGTTTCGCGCTTATATGCTTTCAGCGCTTATCCCATCCCGACTTAGCTACCCGGCGATGCCCCTGGCGGGACAACCGGCGCACCAGTGGTCGGTCCAACCCGGTCCTCTCGTACTAGGGTCAGGTCCACTCAAATCTCTAACGCCCGCAGTAGATAGAGACCGAACTGTCTCACGACGTTCTGAACCCAGCTCGCGTGCCACTTTAATGGGCGAACAGCCCAACCCTTGGGACCTTCTCCAGCCCCAGGATGTGACGAGCCGACATCGAGGTGCCAAACCCCCCCGTCGATGTGAGCTCTTGGGGGAGATCAGCCTGTTATCCCCGGCGTACCTTTTATCCTTTGAGCGATGGCCCTTCCATGCGGAACCACCGGATCACTATGCTCTAGTTTCCTACCTGTTCGACCTGTATGTCTCACAGTCAAGCGCCCTTGTGCCATTGCACTCTGCACACGATTGCCAACCGTGTTGAGGGCACCTTTAGAAGCCTCCGTTACTCTTTTGGAGGCGACCACCCCAGTCAAACTACCCACCACGCACTGTCCCTCGTTAGAGGTTAGGCCCCGATCAAACAAAGGCTGGTATTTCAACAACGGCTCCTCCACGCCTGGCGACGCAGATTCAAAGCCTCCCAGCTATCCTACACATTGTTTGACCAAGGTCAATACGAAGCTATAGTAAAGGTGCACGGGGTCTTTTCGTCCCACTGCGGGTAACCGGCATCTTCACCGATACTACAATTTCACCGAGATCATGGTTGAGACAGTGCCCAGATCGTTGCACCATTCGTGCAGGTCGGAACTTACCCGACAAGGAATTTCGCTACCTTAGGACCGTTATAGTTACGGCCGCCGTTTACCGGGGCTTCAGTTCAATGCTTCACCTTGCGGCTGACATCTCCCTTTAACCTTCCGGCACCGGGCAGGTGTCAGGCCCTATACGTCATCTTTCGATTTGGCAGAGCCCTGTGTTTTTGATAAACAGTCGCCTGGGCCTATTCACTGCGGCTCCCCCGGAGGGGAGCGACGCTTCTCCCGAAGTTACGCGTCCATTTTGCCTAGTTCCTTAACCATGAATCTCTCGAGCGCCTTAGAATTCTCATCCCGACCACCTGTGTCGGTTTACGGTACGGGCCGCATATCTCGCTTTTCTTGGAGGCAGTGCCGCTGGATTATCGACGCGGCCGTGGCCTTGTCGTACTATCGCTTGCGCTTCAACGTGCTATTCCGTCAGCACGCACCAACTAAACTGCCCCGTCACTTTTAGTGATATGCGGGTAGCGGAATATTAACCGCTTGTCCATCCACTGCCCCTTCCGGGTTCGTGTTAGGTCCCGACTGACCCCCGGCTGATTAGCATGGCCGGGGAAACCTTGGTCTTTCGGCGTGCGGGTTTCTCGCCCGCATTATCGTTACTTATGCCTACATTTTCGTTTCTGTACGCTCCAGCACACCTCACAGTGCACCTTCGGCGCCGAACAGAATGCTCCCCTACCCATCTTTCGATGCCATAGCTTCGGTAATGTGCTTATGCCCGATCATTATCCATGCGGGACCGCTCGACCAGTGAGCTGTTACGCACTCTTTAAATGAATGGCTGCTTCCAAGCCAACATCCTGGCTGTCTAAGCAGTCCCACCGCGTTTTGTCAACTTAGCACATATTTGGGGACCTTAGCTGATGGTCCGGGTTCTTTCCCTCTCGGACATGGACCTTAGCACCCATGCCCTCACTGCCCTGAAACATTATATAGCATTCGGAGTTTGTCAGGAATTGGTAGGCGGTGAAGCCCCCGCATCCAATCAGTAGCTCTACCTCTATATAACTATCAGAACGCTGCACCTAAATGCATTTCGGGGAGTACGAGCTATTTCCGAGCTTGATTGGCCTTTCACCCCTACCCACAGGTCATCCCAAGACTTTTCAACGTCAACGGGTTCGGTCCTCCACTATGTGTTACCACAGCTTCAACCTGCCCATGGGTAGATCGCACGGTTTCGCGTCTACTACTACCGACTAAAGCGCCCTGTTCAGACTCGCTTTCGCTACGGCTGCGCACCTGAAGTGCTTAACCTTGCCGGTAAAAGTAACTCGTAGGCTCATTATGCAAAAGGCACGCCGTCATCCCGATAAATCGGGACTCCGACCGCTTGTAGGCGTATGGTTTCAGGGTCTGTTTCACTCCGTTGTTCACGGTTCTTTTCACCTTTCCCTCACGGTACTGGTTCACTATCGGTCTCCCAGGAGTATTTAGCCTTGGCGGATGGTCCCGCCGGATTCACACAGGGTTTCACGTGCCCCGCGCTACTCAGGATACCACTATCTTTAACGCTCCTTGCCCGTACGGGACTGTCACCCATATCGTGCAGCTTTCCAACTGCTTCCGGTTCGTCGCGCAAAGAACATTGTGGTCCTACAACCCCGTCATTGCCGGAACAACAACGGTTTGGGCCGATCCGATTTCGCTCGCCACTACTCTCGGAATCACTCTTGTTTTCTCTTCCTCCGCCTACTTAGATGTTTCAGTTC
>NZ_JAQOSO010000052.1 GCF_030068505.1 Roseofilum capinflatum BLCC-M114 | reverse complement strand
TTTTAATTAGGGTATTTCCGCTTCGCGGACATGAATAAGCGAACTTGATATCACCCCTTCTCCCCTGGGAGAAGGGGGATAAGTCCCTCTTGGAGTAAAAGAGGGATTTAGGGAGAGGGTGTATTTTGCAATTCCGGTTTTTCTTCGTCCAGAATTGCTCCTTCTACGGGACAAACTTCCAAACAAATTCCACAATCAATACAAGTATCGAAATCAATCCAAAACCAATCGGTTCCCTTAGTATTTTTACCTGGGCCGGGGTGAATGCAAGCCACTGGACAAGCTTCCACACAGTCGGCAACTCCTTCACAAATATTCGTAACAATGGTATGAGGCATGGTTTTTTGTCAATCGGGTAAGGTGCATTCATTGGGGTTTTAACCCTCCGTAGGGGTAGGTTTCAAACCCACCCCTACTTTAGAATATCGATTCCACCTGGGGGTTACCTTGGGCATCAATCCAAGCAATTTGGGCAATCCGCCGTTCTTTGGCATAATTTTTTACAGCTTCTTGGGTTTCCCAGTCCAGTAAGTTGACCTGAACTCGGCGGTTAGGCGTTTGAGAGCGAAGAGTTTCGGCATAGGCAAAGGCAGCCCCCCAAGCTTGGTTGGTTAAGGGAACCACTAAACAGTCGCTGGCAGGGATTTCTTTCGGCAGGCGATCGCTTCCTTGAAGCACCTGTTGCAGGGCTTCGATGTTCAGACAAAAGCCAATACCTGGCAAGCTCTCATGTTGGGGATGATACACGCCCACCAATTGATCGTAGCGTCCCCCTTGACCGAGAATTTTCACTTCTGTACCTTGACGACTGGCCACCTCGAAGACGATACCACTGTAATAGTCAAAGGTACGAATTAAACTCAAATCTACAATAATCGGTAAGGGGGGTTGATTGGGGCGACTCTCTTGGAGTAGGTCGATTAATGTTTTGAGGTTCTCTAATTTACTCTGTTCTTCCTCCGTTAGATCTAGAGCCGTTAATTTCTGGAAGACTTGAGCGGGTTCTCCCCGGAGGTTGAAGAGCAGTTGCGCTTTGTGCTGTAGGTCTTCGGGTAGATCCAGATGTTGTAAAGAAATATAGTCAAGATTGGCGATCGCCTCTCGGATCGCTTTTCTAGATTCGGCGGGGAATGAGGAGAGCAGGGATTGGGTTAATCCCGCTTCTCCGATCACCCAAACCCATTGGTCTAAACTGAAGTCTAAAGCTTGCAGGCAATCTGCTAGTAACAATAAAATCTCAGTATCGGCTGGCACACCACCAGCACCGAGCAGTTCGACTCCGGCTTGATAGAATTCCTGCTGCTGACCGTAGTCTCCTTTGGGCGATCGCACAAAAACATTGGCATTATAATAAAATCGCTTGGGATTCGTTACCCGGTTAAAATACTTACGAGTTGCCGCAGTCCGGGCAATGGAGGCCGTTACTTCCGGCCTCAACCCCAACTCTTCTTGACCCTGCTGAAGTTGAATCACGGTAGAGCGATCGATCGCGCCTCCCGCCATCAATGTATCTAATCGTTCCAACGTTGAGGTAATAATCCGATGGTAACCCCAGTGATGAAACACCTGATACAGACGGTCTTCAATCCAGTTTTTTTGGGCAACGTCCAGGGGAAGTAAATCCCTAGCCCCTGGAGCAGACTGATAAACCATTACTTTTTCTTTCCACCACCAATCGTAAACCCGAATATCTTAATCCCTTGACTGGCTTTTTGATCGCTTTTGTCCGTATTCATGCTTTTTTTCATCAGCGCATCCAGTTTTTTCTTCAAGTCTAGGGCTTCTGCATGTTTGGGATCGCCTTCGAGAGCTTTGTTGATATGGACTTTAGCCATGGTTTTCTGCCCTTGTTTGAGGTAGATCATACCCAGTAAGCTATGGCAATCGCTATTACTCGGCTCTAGCTTTAGGGCATCCCGCAATTCTAGGATCGCTTTTGGGAAGTTACCTTTTTCCGTCAGTTCCTTTGCTCGCCCATAATAGCCATCAACTGGAGATTTTTTTTCCACTTTTGGAGCAGGAGGGGGCGCAGGTTTTTCGCCTTTGGGAGGAGGAGCGGCTGCTTTGGGTTTACTGGCTGCTTTTGCTCCTGAACTTCCTGCCCGCATCAGGTAGACCATATTGAGTTCGCTAATTTCTCCAGTAATTTTACTGAAGTCGTTTAAGGACTGGTATTGTTGAGTCGCCAAATCTTCCATGGCTTTTTGATACTCAACTTCTACATCCTTCGCCTGGACAAGTTGTTTAGCCGATTCACTTTGCAAGGTTTCACTACTATTTTGTTGGGCGGCTTGTTGGCCTTTGAGCCGCAACATCACCATATATTCTTTATAGTCTTTCTCCTGGGACAGTTTTTCATAGGCTGGGTTAACCAGTTTAGACAGAATCTGACTGGCTTGTTGTTTGTCTTCTGGTGTTTCTGTAGAACTACTGTCTGGATGGAGGTTTTTAGCAATTCGCATATAGCGCTTGCGGATTTGCCGACTATCTGCCTGGATGGGAACGCCTAAAATGGCGTGGAAGTCGGTGAAGTCAAGTTGAAACAGACCTTGATTGATGTTAAAAGACATACTTGCTGTTTGACTGTGCCAAGAGATGATTAATTATTCTAGTGTACTCTTTCCCCATTCAGCAGATTCTCTCCATTGAGGAGGAAAGGGGGAAATTTGGCGGAGGGCTTCAACCATGGGGTCATGGAGAGAGCCATTAGTGGCTAAAATCCGACCACTGTCTATCTTCAAAGGGCTTCCATTATAGGCGCTAATTGTTCCTCCCGCCTCTTGCACCAGGACTATACCGGCTGTGATGTCCCAGGGGGAGAGACCTCTTTCCCAGTAGCCGTCTAAGCGTCCAGAGGCGACGTAGGCCAGGTCAATTGCCGCAGAACCGCCTCGACGGACTCCTTGGGTCAGATGGGTGAGATGGCAGAATTCGGCATAGTTATTATCGTCGGTTTCGCGGCGATCGTAGGCAAAACCGGTGACCAGGAGGCTATCAGCTAAGGTGGGGGTAGCAGAGACGGCGATCGCCTGACGGTTTAGCGTCGCTCCTAAGCCTTGGGCGGCGCGAAAGAGTTCTTGACGGGATGGATCGAAGACCACCCCCACTTGGGGCACGCCATCGATTAATAAGCCAATGGAAACGGAGAAATTAGGATAACCATGGGAGTAGTTGGTCGTGCCATCAAGGGGATCGATCGCCCACAGATATCGACTTTGGCGATCGCCCAATTTTCCCGACTCTTCCGCTAAAATGCCATGGTCGGGAAAATGGCGCTGCAAAATCTCTAAAATCACAGCTTCCGAAGCCTTATCTGCTTCAGTGACGATATCTCCGGGCCGGCCTTTTTGACGAATATCTTGTAACTTTCCTTGGTAAGACATCACCACCGCACCCCCCGCAAGGGCAGCTTCTGTGGCAATCTCTAGATAGATTTGTAAATTCTCGGTCATGGGGAATAGGGAATTAGGGAATAGGGAATATAGCTAGTCTAAATGAATTGTGCAACTGGAAATGCCCTCTCCCTATATCCCTCTCCCACGGGAGAGGGACTTTTCCCCCTTTTCCTGCGGGAGAAGGGGCATTAATACCAATCAGTCTGACTGTTTCTGAGGTAGAATTATCTCTTATCACCTCTAAGGTATTCCCACTAATAATTCTCACCACCGTCACCGTTTTCCCCACCGAAGTAGAAGATTGACAGCCCCACAAAACTATGCTGTAACCTAGGGCTATGAGTTTTTTAATGTTCATCTTTCAGATCCCGATCGCCAGGAGTAAATAACCTTGAGACAATCCAAATTGATCTATAATAAACCCATTCAGTTCTAACCCATCTCTTCGGATACTTTAGAATATGGCCGTTTATGATCCCATAGCCACACAATACAAGCAATTTCGCGAACACCAGATCTACGACATCTACGTTTATGTATAGATTTATACTTATTTTAGCAGGTTGGGAGATCTTCACGGAAAATCCATTCTCGATCTCGGCTGTGGAGAAGGAATACACAGTCGAAATTTCAAAAAAAATGGCGCAGCACGAGTCGTTGGAGTTGATATCTCGCCCAAGATGATCGAGTTGGCTAGAGCAGAGGAAGCCAAGCAATCCCTAGGAATAGAATATATCGTTAGCGATATGTGCGAATTGGGTCAAATAGATACTTTTGATTTAGTTGGTGCAGCCTTCTCGATCAATCATGCTCAAACCCAAGAACAATTGCGTCAAATGGCCCAAACCATCTATGACAACTTAAAACCCGGCGGCCGTTTTGTTGCCCTCAACAATAATGTTGCCTTATCTCCCGAATCCTACACTCGCCTGGAAAAATATGGATATTATAGAAACAAAGATCTTTCTGAGTTTCAGGAAGGAATGGCCGTTCCTAGCTTGGCTTTTGAGGTCAATGGAGAATAGATCGTAATTGATGACTATTATTTGAGCCAAGAAACTTATGAATGGGCATTCAAAGAAGTTGGGTTTAAGACCGTGAATTGGTATAAACCTATGATTGCTCCTGAAGGGATTCAAAAATGGGGACAGGAGTATTGGCAAGATTTATTAGACCATCCCCCCATGCGATTAATTGAATGCCAGAAATAATCTTAAGCCAAGGAATTAATCATCCTCTAAAGGTAGACCTATTTCCACTTTTCCTTTACCAAAATAGCGCCCAAATTGCAGTTCATAGACCTCATCTTCATCTTGAGTTTCCACTTCTAAATCCGATCGCGCATAACTGACACACAACAGCGCATAACCTTGTTTTTGCAAGTCAGGAAAGAGTCCCATGGCTTCCGGTTGGTAGATTTCTCCCGAAAGGATACGCACCGCGCAGGTGGTACAAGCACCATTGCGACAGGAAAAGGGTAGCTCAACCCCTTGGGTTTCACAATTGTGCAGAATATAGCGGTCATCCGGGACTTGCAGGGTGTGGTGTTGGTTCGTGTGGCGATTATGGATTTTGATCGTGTACGTCTGGGTCATGGCAGCACCCACGGCTATCATCTGCTCTCCAGTTAGACTAAAGGCGCGGGTTTCGGTGATTTTCACCTGCACCAATTGACCTTTGAGTTGCTCGATATCTCCGGTAAAGAAGGTTAAGCGGTTGCCATCTGTGCGTCCCATGACTTGGGTGTTATCCTTGGGATTTTGGTCTTCGACTAAGACGGTTTCGATGCGGCCGAGATAGCGCTGCGATCGCTCCTGTGCTTTAATGGCAACTAAATGATTCAGCCTCTGGAGGCGATCGCTCTTCACCTCCTCACTTAACTGATTCTCCCATACCGCCGCCTCTGTCCCCGGTCGTGGGGAATAGGCCGCCGTATTGAGCTGGTCAAAGCCAATATCCTCGACCAACTCTAGGGTATGCTCAAACTGTTCCTCTGTTTCTCCAGGGAATCCCACAATCGCATCCGCACTAATTGACGCATCCGGCATATAATTCCGAATCTTATCAATAATGCGCCGATAGCGCTCATGGGTATAGCCGCGCCGCATGGCCTTAAGAACCTCATTATCCCCAGACTGAAAGGGAATGTGAAAATGCTTACAGACCTTCGGCAACTCAGCACAAGCGCGAATTAAGCGCTCCGTGAAATAGCGAGGGTGACTCGTAGCAAACCGAAGCCGCTCTATCCCTTCCACATCATAGACAAAATAGAGCAAATCCGTAAACGTATTCTGCCGTGGAAGTCGCCCAGGCCATTCGCTCAGTCCATCGGGGGTATGTTCAGTTTGGCCCTGGTATCTTTCAGAAAATGCGACCCCAAGTCACGCCCGATCCAGAACCGGTGCTTCCTCCTGGTTTTGATGAGCTAACCCCACGAGAACGGGAAGTGCTGGCATTGATTGGAAAAGGAGCCAGCAATCGAGAAATTGCCCAGCAATTATTCCTCTCCGAAGGAACTGTGAAAAACTATGTTACCAATATTCTTGGTCGGCTTAATCTTCGCGATCACACTCAGGCGGCCCTCTTAGCCGCTTCCTTACCGTTGAGCAACCCAAATTGTGGACATATTGAAGAAAAAATGCCGTTAAATATTCGGGAATGGGATTGTCCTAAGTGCGGAAAACACCACGACCGAGATATTAATGCCAGTAAAAACATTTTGGCGGCAGGACTTGCCGTGTCAGTCTGCGGAGCGAGTGTAAGACCGGAACAGAGTAAATCTGTGAAGGCAACTGCTAGGAACCAGAAACCTAAAGCCTCCTGCGGAGGAGCTTCGCTAACGTGAGGTTTAGGAATCCCCTCGCCTTTAGGCAGGGGTGGATGTCAACAACTGCTATAATCGCCTCTCGTAACCATTGACAGCAGGGGAATTTACAGGTATGTCAGACTGGCAAGTAATCGAAGGCGGAGTAACCGCCCCCAAAGGATATCAAGCCGCAGGAATTACAGCAGGATTAAAACCTTCAGGACAACCAGATTTAGCCTTGATTGTATCGGATGTGGAGGCGATCGCGGCTGGGGTGTTTACAACGGTACAAGTTCGGGCCGCTTGTGTAGACTATTGTCGTCAGCGTCTGGAAGAAAAACCCAGCGCCAAAGCCATTCTCTGTAACTCCGGTCAAGCGAATGCAGCGACAGGGGAAGCAGGATGGAACGATGCTCTAGAGAGTGCATCCCTGTTAGGAGAGGCTCTCAATATCGATCCCAATTCCGTTCTTTTGGCTTCTACAGGGGTCATTGGCCAACGGATCAAAATGGAAGCCATGCGCTCTGGTATTCCTCAAGTCGTCTCTAGTTTATCGGCCGAAGGCTCAGAGAGCGCCGGCAAAGCCATTATGACCACGGATTTAGTGCCGAAAACGATTGCTCTAGAGGCTCAATTTGGCGATCGCCCCGTCCGCGTTGGCGGTATTGCCAAAGGTTCCGGCATGATCCATCCCAACATGGCCACCATGTTATCCTTCGTCACCTGTGATGCCACCGTTTCCCCCCATCTGTGGCAAGAAATGCTCGGCCGTGCCGCTAACCGCAGTTTTAACCAAATTACCGTCGATGGCGATACCAGCACCAATGATACCCTGATTGCCCTGGCCAATGGTCAATCCCGCACCCCCGCCATTACCACCATGGGGCCAGAAGCCGAAAAACTCGAAGCCATGTTAACCGCAGTCTGCCAGCATCTAGCCAAGGCCATGGCCCGTGATGGAGAGGGAGCCACCTGTTTAGTAGAAGTAGAAGTTTCAGGCGCAGAAAATGAACAAGCTGCCAGTCAAGTGGCCAAAACTATTGTCGGTTCTTCATTGGTCAAATCTGCCATTTTTGGCCGCGACCCCAACTGGGGAAGAATTGCGGCCGCAGCCGGTCGCGCAGGAGTCCACTTTGAAGCGGAAAATCTGAATATCACATTAGGCGACTTCAAAATGATGGAGGGTGGACAACCTCTTAACTTTGATCGTAATGCCGCTAGTGCATACATGAAACAAGCGGCCGAAGGTGCGTATTTAGAAGCCGATACGGTTAAAATAGGTGTTTCCATCGGTAACGGCCCAGGAACTGCCAAGGCTTGGGGATGCGATCTCAGTTACGATTACGTGAAAATCAACGCTGAGTACACGACTTAAGGGGAATGGGTTGGGTAACCAGTTAAGCAAATGATATAAATGTCAAGTCCTTGCCACAAGGGAAAGGAGACCGATCAAGAGGGGGTTTTTATCGTTTTGGCCGCAAGGCTTTAACAACCCCCCAATCTTGATTTTCTGGAGCTGTGAGATACAGCAGTTTGCTTGCTTTGTACCGATTAAATATTAATAATATCCCCGCCAAGGACTCACCTGTAAAATCCCTTCTGGAGTAAACACCACCTTAAATTGGGCTAAGGGTTCATTAGAACTTTCTTCCTCTCCAGAACGGCTATTTTGGGTCACCTCCAGTAAACTCGGTAGGGGAGTCCGATCCAGATAATCAAACGCCGCTTGATTGAGCGCTTCATAATCAGCAATCTCACCATCAGGTTGCATCGCTACTCGATAATTCAGTTCTGTGGGAAAATTCGCCTCTCGAATCCGCGCCCGATCGATTTGGTCGTAGAGTTCCTGATTCAAATTTTCGAGCAAAAACGGATCAGTAATTTCCGGGCCTAAACTTTGAGACCCTGGGGGAAAACCATTCCAAGGACTGACCTCAACCACCCCTTTTTCCCGAAACACGACCTTAAACTCAGCAATAGATTCGGTTTCAGTTCCTCCCTCATCGGTAGGAATATAAGCTAACTCTAACAAAGGGGTCAGTTGGTCATCTTGGGGACTCATGGCTGCATCTGCGCCCCGATATCCCAAAATGGCTCCATCTTGTCCCACTGCTACTCGATAGGTTAAGTCGTTCTCTAAATCTTCGCGACTTTGCCAAGCTCGGTCAATGTCCTCATGCAATCTCCGATTTAAGATCCCGATTTCTGTGGGATCGGTAATTGAGGGTCTACGTTCAACTAAGGTATCAATATCTTCAATCCTTGGCGGTGAGGAACTCGGTCGAGTGGTTAAAGGATTCACAGTTGTCGAGTCAGAAACGGTCAAGGCCCCTTCTCCATTACGCCCTTGAGGATTGGCACTTTGAGGGCTTCGATCCGTATTCGGGGAAGTGGAAGGGGGGGAAGTCATGGGTGGATCGGAATCCTCAGACTCAGAGGAACCAGAGGGTTGGACTTCCTCTAGGGTATCCGGCCGTTGAATGGTGGGTACAGGCATAATGAGAAATAGGCCAGCCGCAACCGCTAAACCTACAACCCCTAGGGCCGCAGGAGCCGCCCGTTGCGTGACGGGAATCGAGGCTTGCACATAGCGTTTAGGGGTGGGAGCTAGAGACCAGGAAAGACTGGGCAAGGTTTGGGTATCGGCGAAAAATTGATCTACTGCTTCTACCAGGTCAAACAGTTGGACATCGCTGAGTTTAACTTCTGGAGGATTTGGGGAGGGTGTTGCGGCATCGGGAGTATTGTGGTTAATGCAGAGGCGATGGTAATGGCCGCTGATTTTTTCTAAGTGTATCCACTGCGGCCCGGGGAGATGGTCTTGGGGATAGGAAACTCCACTGAGGACTTCTTGGGCATAGTAACTAACGGCCCAAACGAGGCTTTCAAAAAATTCTTTGCCCCCGGTTAATTTGACTCCAGCAATGTGGCATTCCACATTGCTTAACATGGATAAGGCTTGAAAGTCTAAGGCATTGCCCTCGTTGGAGTCACTCCATCCCCAAAGAGTTAAGGTGCAGTTGGGTAAACTATATTGACGTTCGATACTCATGCCACTTCTCCATCAAATAAGCTGATCCACAGTCGTTGCATTCCTTTGGTTCCGGTGCAAAATAGGAGTTGACTGAGTAGGGATATGCCCAGTTCATTTAGGGTTTGATCGTCTTGGTATGGGGTGAGGGCAGAGCGTTTGAGGTTCATACGGGAGCGGAAATGGGCCCGGAAGCGATCCAAATATTCGGAAAGGCGAAAATGATGTTCTACAGAGAGGTGTCTTTCTTGGAGTTGGTCGTAGGCAACGAGCAGTTGACGGATGAGGACGGTGCGTTTGCGGGCGAGGGTAGCGGCGATCGCCACTAATGCCTTGGCTTCTTCTAAACTGAGAGAACGGCGCATATGGGCACGGCGAAAGGGGTTCGTGCTGCGTAAGCGCCATAGAGTGACACGATTTTGAATGATGTCTTGCAGGTGTAGACTTTGGGATGCGGCGAGCATGGCTTCTGAGCCACCTAAATCGAGGGCTTCGAGAGCCAGTAAAATGAGATCGAGATGCCAGCGAGTACGACGGGGACATTCTGGGGAATTGAGGGGCGGATCGACCAAATTCTCCAGAATTAGGGGAGTAGTATTGAGGGGTGGACTGTTGGTTTGCATTGGGTTCTCAAGAAACATTCAAATCGTGTTAGCGACTGCCCTTGTGCTGAACTGTTCAAGTGCCAGGGTACGCTATCAGGATCTCTGATGACGAATGAACCAGGTTAATTAGACCATCAAAGGGGAACACGATCGCTAATAAATAGTTTAGGAGTTCATCTAGGATGCTAAGTTCATAGTATATTACCGGATTGCTCACCCTTTGTTCTAGAGTAACCCCTAGAGGCGATCGCGTGCTTCTCTATTATAGATTTGGCCTGGCGATCGGTTAGGATTTGGAAGCGTACACTCCTATAACTTGATAATCACAGAAGTATTGGATGATGGATATTCAAGACATTCAGGCTCTGATTCGGGATATTCCCGATTTTCCGAAACCGGGGATTTTGTTTCGTGATATTACCACCCTGTTGAAGCATCCCCAAGGGTTTCGCAGCACCATCGATCTGTTAGCTCAACGCTGTGGGGAACTCTCTCCGGACTATATTCTGGGCATGGAGTCACGGGGCTTTATTTTTGGTACACCAGTGGCGTATCAATTGAATTGTGGCTTTATTCCAGTACGCAAACCGAAAAAGCTGCCAGCCCCCGTTTACCAACAGAGTTACGATCTCGAATATGGTCAAGATCAGTTAGAAATGCATCAAGATGCTTTAAAAGAGGGCGATCGCGTCGTCGTTGTCGATGATTTAATTGCCACGGGTGGAACCGCAAAAGCCACAGCAGAACTTATCGAGCAAGCCGGAGCCGTCTTAGCCGGATTCGTCTTCGTCATTGAATTAGAAGCCTTGGAAGGGCGCAAAAACCTCCCGGATGTCCCCATTTCCAGCCTGATTCAATACTAATTCCCCATCCCCCCATCTCCCCACTGTTAATTGTTAATTGTTAATTAATTCAATGAACTCTACCCTCTCCTACAATCTCCGGGGACTTTTGGGTAATGAAGTCTTCCTTTACATTAGCAAGCGAGTTTTACAAGGATTAATCACCCTTTTATTAGCCTCCGCCCTCAGCTTTACCATTATCCAACTGGCTCCTGGCAACTATATCGATACCCTGCGGCAAAATCCCCAGATTTCTCCTGAAACCCTGGAACAACTCTCCCAACAATTTGGCTTAGATAAACCCGCCTATGAACAGTATTTTCGCTGGCTCTGGCGTATCCTGAGACACGGGGATTTTGGACGGAGTTTTGTCTATCAGCGCTCTGTTTCCTCTCTGCTATGGGATCGGATGGCTAATACCCTATTGTTAGCGATTGTCTCTCTAGCCATCAATTGGGCGATCGCCCTTCCATTAGGCATTGTCGCTGCTCTCAAACAAAACACCAAACTCGATCAAAGTCTACGAGTTCTCAGCTATGTTGGCCAAGGAATTCCCAGTTTTGTGACTGCCCTTGTTCTCCTCTTTTTTGCCCAAAGTGTATCCCCCCTCTTACCCGTCGGAGACATGACCAGTATTTATTTCTCTGACCTCACGTTACCCGGCAAAATCCTCGATATTGGTTGGCACATGATCTTACCCGTATTAGCCCTCAGCATCACCGGATTTGCTGGACTCCAGCGCCTCACCAGAGGACAATTTTTAGACGTTTTGCGCCAAGATTATATCCGCACTGCCCGCGCCAAAGGATTACCGGAAAATCGCGTCATTTATGTCCATGCCCTCCGCAATGCCATTAACCCCCTCATCACCCTTTTAGGCTTTGAATTTGCCAGCTTATTAAGCGGTTCTTTCATTACCGAATTTTTCTTCAACTGGCCAGGATTAGGGCGCTTAATCCTCAGTGCTGTCCAATCCCAGGATTTATACTTAATTATGGCCAGTCTGATGATGGGCGCAGTCATGCTCATTATCGGCAACTTAATCGCCGACCTGATGTTAAAATTTGCTGACCCTCGCATTCGCTTAGAAGACCTGAAATAAATTCTCAATCCTATGAATGCCTATGGCTTTTCAAACCTATTATCTGATTCGCTCTCAAAACGACGGACAATACATCACTGCTCGTGTAGGAGATAACCAATATATATTACTCTTTCAACAAGACTTTGAAGCTTACAGTTATCTCAACACCCACGCCCCCGATTTAGCCCAGAAATTTGCAGTAGAAACCTTAGTAAGTTCCCAATTAAGCGCTCTCTTAAACCGTTGGGGATATCAGGGCGTTGGATTAGTCAAAGATCCCTTAATTCCCAGGGTAGAATTCATGGCGCGGGAGTCATTCTTTTAGGGGACTTGATACAGCGCTTTGCGCTAGGGAATAGGGAATAGGGAATAGGGAATAGGGAATAGGGAATAGACTGACAACTATTTTTGTATTCATGTCCGCTTGCGGAAACCCGCCCTCCCCACAACCCGTTTCACACCAATTCAATCTGACAATCATCTCCAATCATAAACCTGAGAGCTGTGGGACGACGGGGGGCAACATTTAAGCGAGCGCGTCTACCCACCACACTATCAACAATTCGTTGTTGAATGTTTTCTAAGGTGGCTTCTCCTAAAATCACGCTGTGTTCGATATCAACTTCCGTTAAGGTTGTGCCACTGGCAATACTACTATAGGGGCCGATAAATGTGTTTTCAATATGACAATTTTCTCCAATGGCAACAGGGCCGCGAATTGTGCTATTAATCACTTTTGTGCCTGCACCAATGCTTACCCGACCAATCACTTGGCTTTGGGAGTCAATGGTTCCTTGCTGTTCTGATTCTAAGCGGGTATCGAGGATAATGCGATTGGCTTCTAACAGGTCATCTTTTTTCCCGGTGTCTAGCCACCATCCTTCAATTTGACGCGCTTCAACCTGAGTTTGGCGATCGATTAAGACTTGAATGGCATCAGTGATTTCTAGCTCACCCCGTGGCGAGGGTTGGATACTGGCGATCGCCTCATGAATGGCAGCAGAAAAGAAGTAAATCCCCACCAGGGCTAGATTTGAGGGCGGATCTTTCGGTTTTTCTACCAATTTTAAGACTTTTCCGCGATCGTCCACTTGCGCTACCCCAAAGGCACTGGGATTCGACACCGGACGCAGCAAAATTAGCCCATCTAGGCTGTTTTCCTTAAATTGGGTCAAAAATGGGGTTAAGTCGTTTTCAATAATGTTATCGCCCAAATACATAATGAATGGGTCGTTTTCTAGGAAGGGCTGCGCCACCTTTACCGCATGGGCCAAACCGGCGGGTTTCTCCTGCAAAATATAGGTGATTTTCGCGCCAAACCGTTCTCCATCTCCAGTGGTTGCTTTGACTTCTTCTCCGGTTTCGGGACTAATAATAATGCCAATATCGGTAATTCCGGCGGCGACAATGCCTTGAATGCCGTACCATAAAATCGGTTGATTCGCTACAGGAACTAATTGTTTGGCTCCGGTATAAGTAATGGGACGTAAGCGAGTGCCTTTACCACCAGATAAAATAAGTGCTTTCATGATTAATGATTAATGGGTAATGGGTAATGGGTAATGGGTAATGGGTAATGGGTAATATAGCAAACCTAAATGAGTTATGTAATAGCTGCCCCTCATCCCCCTACCCCCTTCTCCCGCAGGAGAAGGGGGAAAAAGTCCCTCTCCCTTGGGAGAGGGATATAGGGAGAGGGCATGTCCTTTTGCACAACTCATTTAGACTAGCTATAGATAACCCAACTTATTCGTCCAATGCTGCTAAAAATTCATCTACCGTTCCCAATTGAAAATTTCCCATTCTATATTCTAATCTTGCTTCAGCAACATCTTTGAGTAATTGCGATCGCTTTTGTTCTGCTAAACGCTTATTGAGGATATCGAGGAGAATTTCTTGATCTTCCAAAGAGAAGGTTTCTATCTCCTCAATCACTTTTTGAAAAGTTGTTACCGAGCGGAGTCGAGGTGCAGATGTTTTAAAATATTGACTCATAAAAATTACCCCTAATACACTAAGTTTTCGGCATATTCGGCTAACATTTTCTGCAAACTTTCGCGCCAGTGGGGGGCAGGGTTTCCCAGGAGATCAGCGAGTTTTTGACCTGAAAGAACGGAGTAAGCGGGACGTTTTGCGGGAGTGGGATATTGATCGGTGGTAATGGGAAGCACTCGTTTAATTTTTAGGGGAATGCCTAACTTTTGGGCTTCTTCAAAAATGGCGATCGCAAAATCATACCAACTGGTCACACCCGCGTTTGTGTAATGATAGATACCTACAGTTTCCGGGTTCAGCTTGGGAATCAATTGGGCGATCGCCCCCGCTAAATCTACCGTCCAAGTCGGCGAACCGACCTGATCGTAGACCACGCGCAACTCTTCTCGCTCTTGACCCAGGCGGAGCATGGTTTTGACGAAATTACCCGTCATCCCATTCCCATACACCCAAGCCGTTCTCAGGATGGCAAAGGTTGCGCCACTCTCTTGTACAAGCTCTTCCCCCCGCAACTTCGATCGCCCATAGGAGCTTAAGGGGTTAGTTAAATCGGTTTCCAAATAGGGCTGATTTTTACCGCCATCAAATACATAATCCGTAGAAATATGGATTAACTTTGCGCCAGAAGCGGCTGCTAAACGGGCTAATTGTCCCGGTGCTTCCCCATTGACTTGCATGGCCAGATCGGCATCTTCTTCAGCCTTATCCACTGCGGTATAGGCTGCTCCATGCACCACAATCTCCGGTTGCAAGTCTTGCCAAAAGGCTTCTACCTGGTCAAACTCGGTTAAATCCAGTTCCTGGCGATCGATTCCCGTCACCTCTCCCAAGGGTTTCAACACCTTGACCAACTCTTGGCCCAACTGACCTTGGGCCCCCGTTACCAAAATTCGGGTCATGAATATACCTCAGCGTCTGACAAGAGTTTACCGGCTTGATCTTTGGCCGATAAGGTGGGTTCCAACCCTTCAATCTGCCAATCGATGGCAATATCAGGATCGTTCCACAAAATGGAGCGCTCGTGCTGGGGAGCATAATAATCACTGGCTTTATACAGCACTTCTGCTATCTCCGACAGCACCACAAACCCATGGGCAAATCCCGGTGGAATCCATAACTGGCGGTGATTTTGGGCCGTTAACAAACAGCTTACCCACTGGCCAAAATGGGGGCTGCTTTTGCGGATATCCACGGCTACATCTAAGATTTCCCCTACCGCAGCGCGGACGAGCTTACCCTGGGCCTGCTCAATTTGGTAATGCAGACCCCTTAGCACTCCTTTAACGGAGCGGGAATGGTTATCTTGAACAAACTCCACGGATTGGCCGGTGAGTTCGGCAAAGCGTTTATGATTATAGCTTTCAAAAAAGAAACCGCGATCGTCTCCAAAAACTTTGGGTTCTAGGATCAGAACATCGGGAATTTTTGTCGGGATACATTGCATAAGGTAAAAGGAAGGCAAAAGGCAAAAGGCAAAAGGGAGGATATAGGGACAAGGGAGGCAATATAGCTAGTCTAAAGGAGTTGTACAACGGGAAAGTCCCTCTCCCTCAATCCCTCTCCCACGGGAGAGGGACTTTCCCCTTCTCCTGCGGGAGAAGGGGGTAGGGGGATGAGGGGCAATCGTTATATAACTCATTTAGGTTTGCTATATAGCTAGTCTAAAGGAGTTGTACAACGGGAAATGCCCTCTCCCTAAATCCCTCTCCCACGGGGAGAGGGACTTCTGCTCCCCTTCTCCCTTCGACTTCGCTCAGGGCAGCGCCTGCGGGAGAAGGGGCTGGGGGATGAGGGGCAATCGTTATATAACTCATTTAGGTTTGCTGTAGTTAATCAGTTAATTATTCCTTGTTCCCTTATTTCCTAGTTAACGAACGGTTTCTAAGCTGCGGAGTTTGGTGTCAAACTTATCGGTTAACAGACTTAAAACTGTCCGTTTCCGCACTTTAATGTTGGCACTAATATCCATCCCCGCTTGCAAATCGAGTTGCTTATCATTGACTGTAAAATACTGTTTTTCTAACTGAATTTTGGCTGGGAATGCGTAGAAAGGTCGCACTTGGGTGGGTTCTAGGGCATCGGAGCCGATCCAGGTCAGGGTTCCTCTAATCGTGCCAAATTCAGAAGAGGGGAAAGAGGAGACATCTAACTCGACTTCCATGCCTTCATCGACAAAGCCAATATCTTTATTCTGGATATAAACCTCAGCAATTAAGGCATCGTTGGGAACAATGGACAACAGGCGCTCTGTGGCTTGGGCAACGTAGCCCGTACCGGCTTGTAAATCAAAGACTACTCCGCTAACGGGCGCTCGTAATTCTTGATAACCCAGGGCCTGTTGGGCTTTGATCAGTTCCCCTTCGACTTCGGCTAACCGCTTGTTGGTTTCAATTTTGGCGCGAGCCAGTTGGGAATCGATCTCGGCGATCCGGCGTTGGTTATCGGCAACTCTGGTTAAGATATCTTTGGCAGAAATGGCGATCGCATTGGATAAGGCTTGTTGAGATTGGGCTTGTTCCACCCGCAACCGTTGTTCCTCTAGCTGGAGCTGTTCGAGTTCTCCTTCCCTAGCCAGCAATTCATCCTGATAGCGCAGCACTTCCTGTTCTTGGCGATCGTACTGGAGTTGGGAGAGGGCCCCTTCTTCCACGACGGGACGAATACGATCTAGAGTGTTCTCATGAATGGCTAGGGTTTCTTTGGTCTTAGCTATCCGAGGCACGATCGCACTGGCTTGGCGTTGGGTGCGGTTGATTTGTTTGTCTAACTCCGAAATTTTCAGCCGAGCAGCTTCTACCCTAGATTGGTATTCTGCACGAGACGCACTCAGCAGTCGATCTTGGTTTAGATTAAAGGCACTACTGACCGGTTGATTGGGGTTATAGCCATCGAGTTGGGCATTAAAGTATTCATTTTCTGCCAATAGGGTTTGGCGCAGACTGGCTAAAGAGGCCAGTTCTGGAGGCCCACCTTGAATGCTTCCCCCAGAGAGGATGCGATTGTAAATTTCTATTTCTTCTTGCAGAGTAATTTGTTGCTTGGTGAGGGATTCAATATCCGCTTGGGGAGCCGTGGGGTCAAACGTAATTAACAGTTCACCCTGTTGTACCACATCCCCATCTTTAATCAGAATTTCCCGCACCATGCCACTGGTGGGCGATTTGACTTCATTAACCGAGCCTTGAGGTTCCAGTTGCCCTTGAGCCGGAACAGCCTGCTCTATTTTGGCGATCGCCGCCCAAGCAATTCCCGAAGACGTAATCAATAACAGCAACCACACCAGGACTTGAGACCAAATCACTGGCCGCTCTAGCAATATAGGCTGTTCGACATAAGTTTCTGTGTATTTAGCTTGCGTTTTCATTTGAGTAATGAGTAATGGGTATGGGTACAGTAGAATCAATTTTTAATTTTTAATTTTTAATTTTTAATTGATCTACAACTGGGAATCCTGTTGCTCAAATAGACAGTAATACCGTCCTTTAAGAGCCATCAGTTCATCATGAGTTCCCTGTTCTACAACAGAACCTTGATCCATCATAATAATCACATCAGCATTCCGCACCGTAGTTAAGCGGTGGGTAATAAAGAAAACCGTTTCTCCTTTGAACGTTTGGGCCAGATTTTGGCACACTTGGCGCTCACTGTCATAGTCTAGAGCAGAAGTGGCTTCATCCAGGATCAGTAAGCGAGGTCGTTGCAGGACGGTACGGGCGATCGCGATCCGTTGCCGTTGTCCCCCGGATAAATTCGCCCCCCGTTCACCCACAACCGTGTTATAGCCTTGGGGCAAGGACATAATAAACTCGTGAGCCACCGCCACCTTCGCCGCTTCAATAATTTCCTGCTCCGTCGCATCAGGATTAGCTAGAGCAATATTCTCTTGCACCGAACCATTAAACAACAGCGTATCTTGCAGAACCACCCCAATTTGGCGACGCAGGGAGTACAGTTCCACTTTGCCAATTTCCAACTGGTCTACCAGGATACGCCCTGAGCCGGGTTCATACAATCGTTGCAGCAGTTTCATCAATGTGGACTTACCCGAACCACTTTGGCCCACAATCCCCACAAATGTACCTTGGGGAAACTCTAGATTCACATTCAGCAGTTGCCAGGTATTGGCTGTGGCAAACCGGAAGGACACATCCTCATATTTCACATCGCCATGGATGGGAGGCATAGAAATATTGGAGCGGTTCGCTTCATCAGCTTCTGGTGCAGCATCCAAGACATCGGAGAGTCGTTCAATCGATAGCCCGGTTTCCTGGAAGCTCTGCCACAGTTGAATCAGGCGCAACAGGGGAGAGGTGGTATACCCGGCAATAATCCGAAAAGCGATCAACTGTCCTAGGGTAAACGGATTTTCGGTGGCGGCTGTGGTGAGTACCATTTGCGCCCCGAACCAGAGAATTAACAGCCCAGAGAGCTTATTGAGAAATCCACTAATGGAACCGGCGGTACTGAAGGTGAGAACGGAGCGAAACCCAGATTTAATGTATTTGGCGTAGCGCTCTTGCCATTGCCAGCGAGATTTTAGCTCAATGTTTTGGGCTTTAACGGTTTGAATCCCCGATAGCACTTCCACCAGATAGGATTGCACATCGGCGTAGCGTTCGGCTTTGTGGCGCAGTTGGCGGCGGACAATGGGGGAGGCGACAATGGTGACTAGGGCAAACAGGGGAACGGTAGCTAGGGCAACCAGGGAGAGCTGCCAGCTATAAATGAACATCACCGCGATGTAGACGACGGAGAAAACGGCATCTAGAACGACGGTGAGGGCGGTTCCGGTGAGAAATTGGCGGATATTTTCTAACTCGTTAATCCGACCGGCTAGTTCCCCGACCCGGCGGCGATCGAAGTATTCTAGGGGCAGCCGGAGCAGATGGGCAATGACTTCTGAACCGAGACCGAGGTCAATGCGGTTGGTGGTATCGACAAAGAGATAGGTTCTGAGCAGGGTAAGGATGGCTTCAAAGATGGCTACCCCTAGGAGGAAGAGTCCCAAAATATCTAGGGTGTCGATACTGCGCTGCACCAGGACTTTATCGATAATCACCTGGGTGATCAGGGGGTTCGCCAGACCAAAGAGCTGTACAAAGAAGGAGGCGATAAAGACTTGGATCAGGATGCCCCGATATTTAATTAGGGCAGGAACAAACCAACTGAGACCAAATTTTTCCCGTTGTCGGTCTGGGGGGGACTGGAGCAGCAGCACCGAGCCTTGAACTACGCCCCATTCTTCGGCAAAGTCGGCCACTCGTCTGCGGGTTATGCCTTTTTCGGGCACTGCCATGACGACTTCCCGCTCGTTGATCCGGTAGAGGATGGCAAAGCTTTGCCCCCAGGGAATCATGGCGGGGCCTTTGATGCGGTTGATGGAGGCGGCGGGCAGTTGTACCATTTGGGCTTGGAGACCCATCATTTCGGCGATCGCCCCACAAACGGTTAGGGAGATTTGACCGGTACTTCGCAGTTGATTTTCCAGGACTTTGCGAATCACATCCCGACGGAAGGAGACTTTCATGAACTGGCTCAACATCTTGAAGCAGGCCATGGGGGCATCGATTTCGCCTTTGCCGCGTATAAAGGGATAGCTGATGCGATCGCCACTGGTCTGTTCTAATTCTGGGATATTTTCCGGAGCGCGGCTGATATCGAGGCCACTGTCTTCTTCCTCCAGCCGTTTTCTGGGGGATAGGGTGCTAATGGGGGCTTTTTTCAGGGGGGGCTTGACTGGAGCGGGTGAAGCCGTCTGGGGCCCCGTGGGAGGGGCAATGGGGTCTTCTGTTTCTTGGAAGAGGTCAACCCCTAATAATCTGGCTCCCCATCTGCCTTTAATGGGTAGTCTTTGATTGGGTTGTTCGGCCAGGTCATCCAGGGGGACATTTGAGCCGGCGGTAAAGTCGCCTACGGTTCCACTACTGACGAGCCAGAGGCGGGAGGGATTGAGGGTATTAATCAAATCCCTGACTTGCAGGTTGCCAGAGGGCAGGTTAACGGCTGTGGCATTGGCGATCGCCTTAAAGGTCAGTTCTTTTAAGTCGGCTGCGCCATCCGCTCTGCGCCCCAGTTCCACACTCAGCAGCTCAAAAACCTCACTCAGGGATACTTGTTGACCTAGGCTCTCCCTAAATTGGGGTTCCTGGTCGATTAAGCGCAGAAAGTCTTGGGCATCTAAAGTAATACAAATAACTTCCGTAGAAGCCAGGGCCGTTTCACACCCACTCTGGCGCAGCAAACTCGCCCATCCCATCACCTCCCCCGGTTCAGCCCGTTTTAAGCTCACCGTGGTTTGTCGCCGTTGGTCATAGCCTAAAATCCGCACTTGACCTTGATAAAGGATGGAAACTTGGGCGGGCACTTTTTCCCGAATGATAATCGGTTGCCCGATCGCATAGCGCAACAGTTTACACCCAGAGGTCAGTTGCTCTAGGGTACTGGGATGCAACTGATCGAAGGGCGGTATTTTCGCTAAAAATCCTTGGATTTGAGAAGGCGAGACAGCTTGGGTCATATCAATTAAAAATTAAAAATTAGAAATTAAAAACTCGGTTGCATCAGGTTTCTTGTTTATCGGATGACCAGAGGGAGCGGATGGGCCCTAGTTTTTGGACTTCTTCTCGCATCCAGAGTTCAAACAATTCATCAATGAGCTGTCGTCTCATGGCATCATCAAATTTGGCAGGAATGAACTTTTCCAATCGGACAATAACATACCATTCTCCTAAATTCCGAGGCGGCCAGAGTTGGCCCGGTTGAGAAATGGAGAGCAGTTTGGCTAAGATCGGGTGAGGAGTAGCAACGGAGACCGGCCCTAACACGCCTCCTGTATGGCTCTCCGGCCCTTGGGAGTATTCGCGAGCGAGATCGGCAAAGCTTTCTTCTTCTTCTTGAATGCGAAAGTAGACTTCTTGGGCTAATCCCAGGTCTTTGGTGCGAATCAGGGAATAGACCACTTGATCGAGGTGGGTTTTGCGACTGAGAAAGTAGGATTCTACTTTGTTTCCCCATTTGGCTTGTTTAAATTTCTCGATCAGCAGGGGACGGATGGTGATTTCTTGGAATTGTTCGGCATTCATGCCCTGATTTTCCAGCCAAGCGGTTTTGTCTTCCGGGGTGGTAAACTTGAGCTGACCGTGGACGGATTTGAGAGCCGCTTCGATTTCTTCGGGGGTGCAAGAGTAATCGGCGATCGCCCCATCAATGACTAACCCCCGTACCACATGGGGCATTAATTGATAGCGAGTGAGTAAGTTTAAAATTTCGTCCGTCTGAATGACTCGGTTGCCGACTTGTAGGATTTCTACCATTGGTTCTCATCGATAAGCGATCGCGGTTAAATTGAATGGGAACAGTTTCCTCACATCCCCCGGCTGTCACGGGGACAGTTCCGGTTAAGGGAAGGATATCCCCTTTAGTTTTTTTAATGATACAGACTTCCAAAATAGGATAGCATCCCGATCGCGATTCAGTGTCAATTGGAGACGGGAATGGGATAGGGAGGTGGGGGAATGGGGGAATGAGAAGGAGACATTTGATCAGGTTGATTATGGTTTACATGAGTCATATTAGAGTTAGAGTCAAGCGCTGGTTGAGCAATTCCAGATTAGGGGTCTATGGAATAGGAGGGGCGATCGCCTTCTGGTTAGGTATTGTAGGTGTCTTGGGTTTTCCCGTCTTTCCCCAATCTCCCGTAACGGTTGCGGTTCTCATTCAGGCGATCGATGCCACCCACTGGCAACCCCTAGTAACTCAGTTTAACCAAACTCACTCCGATATTCAGTTAGAGGTGGTTAAGGGCCCCAATAATACCAATTTAGTCGAAGATCTCTATACTTCCGCCTTTTTATTGGGAGATTCTCCCTATGATTTGGTCTATATGGATATTGTCTGGGTACAAAAATTTGCGGCTGCGGGATGGTTGGCGGATTTATCGGATCGCATGACTCCAGAACAGTTAAATGTTTATTTGCAGGGGGATATTGAGGGGGGACGCTATCAAGGGAAGCTCTACCGCATCCCCTTTCAAACCGATGGGGGAATGCTCTACTATCGCCGGGATTTATTGGCGCAAATTGGGGCACAACCTCCAGAAACGTTTGCCGATCTGATGGCAATCTCCAAAACCCTACAGGAGCGCAATTTAGTGGAATGGGGCTATGTTTGGCAGGGGAAACAGTATGAAGGGTTGTCGGCCATGTTTACGGAAATTCTGGCTGGATATGGGGGATTTTGGATCGATCCGGAAACGCAAGCGGTGGGATTAGATGAAGCTCAGGCGATCGCCGCAGTTGAGTTTTTGCGCGATACTCTAGCAGAAGGGATTTCGCCTCCAGGGGTAACCACTTATTCGGAAGAAGAAACCCGCCGCCTGTTTCAGAATGGCAAAGCAGCTTTTTTACGCAATTGGCCCTATGTGTATTCCCTGGCTTCGGATTCGGATTTGGCGGGCAAATTTGCCATTAAACCGATGATGCATACTCCCCCAAATCAGGGGGGCGCGTGTTTAGGGGGTTGGGGTTTAGGCATGGCTAAATCGTCTCAACATCCCGATGCAGCTTGGCAAGTGATCGAGTATTTTAACCAGCCAGACGTACAGCGCCAATATTTTCAGCAAACCGGATATGTTCCCGCTCGGCGATCGCTCTTTTATGATAGTCAATTAATCACTGAATCGAATCATCTCCCCCGCTTGCTCCCCGTCCTCGATAACTCGGTGTTGCGTCCTCCCATTCCCCAATATGCCCAAGCCTCAGACATTCTGCAACGCTATCTGAGCGCCGCTCTAACCGGTCGAGAAACACCCCAGAGAGCCATGGAATTGGCAGCGAAAGAAACTCGCGCCCTGTTGAGTAGGGGTGGGGGATAGGGAGATGGGGAGGGTAGCGGGAAAGCCTTAAGTGTGATAAAATGAACGTAAGTTAGAAAAATTCATGGATTTTGAGGTAGCTACATGACTACTATTCTAATTGAACACAGTCCAAGTAACTACTTAGAACAGCTATTAAACCAAGCAGCAGTAGATGCGGAATTTCGCAGCGAACTGTTAAAAAATCCGGAAGCATTTGGTCTTTCATCGGATACAGAACTTGCCATCCCTACATCCGTAGAGCAGCAAGATGAGTCGTTTTTCGAGTGGTTCGACGATGCTTTGGGAGAACTGAACATTGCTGCTCAATGTGGGACTAGCTGTAATAAGGGCCCAATAACCATTGTATGCGATGGTAACACAACTAAGTGATTTGGCTTTTGGACGAGCCTAAGAAAGGATTTCCAGGTTAGTATCACAATTGTTTATGTGCTGCTAACCTGTTTTCTAGGAAGTTTTGCCGAACTGGTGAAAAACTGCAAGAATTAAATTTAAATAACATTATATCGATGTTCTATTGGTCTTTACTCCTGGAAGTAGCTGCTCGCACCAGCAACTGGCATGAGCGCCGTCAGATCGTTGAAAGTTTAAAATGTCGTAACAATAGCCAGACTAGATGTACGACGAAGCTGACCCCTTTAGATATCTGGAAAATTGATAAAGTGGCAAGCAAATTAGCAGTGCAGCCAGTCAAGGAATCTTACGAAAAAGGTAGCGTTGAACAAGGGTCAATAATCCAAGAAATAAAACAATGTTTAAATGACTATAAATTATATGAATTAAATTTATCAAGTTTGTCCCAGGAAGATAGAGAAGAGTTGCTCAAACCTCATCGTAACTGGTTAAAAGTATATAAAGAAGCGCTGGAAACAATGGAGTTTCCAAAAGATGATTTTTCCGAAAGTTGCTGGTGCAAGCCAGATATTTACTACGGAAAGTATGCCAAAGTCGCCGAACCCTTTTTAAGGTTGTTAAGTAAAAAGCTGCAAGCTGTCTGTCAGGAAATTAATTTAGATCAAAGCACTTACACAATTAATAAGCAAGCGATCGCTGATATTCAATTGCATTTGCTCGATCGCCTGGAACTGGCATTAGCTTGGGCTTTAGAAGCAGATATCAAAGTTTACTGCGCTCAAAACAAAATCGCCAAATCTGTTAACGATCGCGATGCCTATATTGATTATCTAAACAAGACCTTTGATAATTGGTACGATTATCATCGATTTTATTGCAAGTTTCCTGTGTTAGGGCGCTGGTTAGCTCAAGTCACCGAGTTTTTAAGCCAGATTGGGGAAGAAGTGATTCAGCGGTTGACTAGCGATCGCTGCGAAATAAGTGATAGATTTTTTGATGGTAGATCGATTACTCAAATCAAATCTTTAAAACTGGGTAAATCCGATACTCATGCTGGTGGTAAGAGCGTCATTTTCGTTGAACTAGAACTAAACCATTCGGAAGCAGCTACTATCGTTTATAAGCCTCGTTGCATTCAATCGGAAGCAGGAATGCAAAGTTTTCTGGAGAATTTGACCGATCGTAATGTGATTAAGTTTGGCACTTATAAACTTCTTTGTAAACAAGACTATGGTTACGCTGAGTTTATTCCTGGTGGTAAAAACAACATCCAATCCGAACGGGAAATAGATTTATTCTATCGTCAACTTGGGGGATATTTAGCCATATTCCACATTCTGGGTGGCAGCGATATCCACTATGAAAATATTCTCGTTGCTGACGGTAATGCTTTTATTTGTGACTGTGAAACCGTATTAGAAGTCGTACTCAAAAACCGGGATAAATTTTCGGATACCGTGTTTGACTCGGTATTCAAAACCGCTATGCTAGAATGGCCTCGTACCAATAAAGCTGATGCCAGCAATGAGATAAAGACAGGTGCTTACGCTGGAGGAGAATCTTATCAGGTATCCTTTCCCGTACCCCGAATTAATAATTGCCGGATGTCATTAGCCCCAGCAGTGGAATATAAAACGGATGTTGTTGTTGAGGGCAAAACGAACAATCGTATCTATTATCAGGGGCAGCTAGTTAAGCCGCAAGACCATAAAAACTCTATTGTGGATGGGTTTAACCAAGTTTATAACTGGTTTCAAAACAACCAGACCCTAGCAATTGCCCAGCTTGAAGAATCATTTGCATCCTCATCAGTGCGGTTTATTAATTGGGGAACGCAAGCTTATTCTAAGTTAATCGTTTCAGCACAACACCCCAAATGCCTCGCCGAACCTCTGGAAGTAGATTTACTGTTTAAGAGTTTAACGGAACATTGCCGACAGTGGGATAAGCAAGGAAACCTAGCTAAACTCGAATTAACAGCTATGTGGCAATTAGATGTTCCCATTTTTACAGCAAAAGCGACTAGCAGTCATGAGTTAATTTATAACTACGAGACCCCATTACCGGATACCTTGGAAATATCTCCACTGGAAAACGCGATCCAAAGAATTCATAAATTATCCACAGAAAACAGAACTCGACAAAATCAGTATATTTATGCCAGTTTGTCTGTGGAGGAAATTCATAACCCTTATTTCATTGCATCAGCGGTAAATTATGCTCAACAAGTTGGGCAAAAATTGTGCGATCTCCTCGAACCTGACTCTAACAAAGCTCCCTGGAAAACTTATGAATTTACAGCTCTGGGAAAACGCTTTGTAGATATTAGAGGTGATTTGTATGAAGGAACCGCAGGAATCTGCCTATTTTTAGCATACCTCGATGCCATTGAACCCCGGCCAGTATTTCGCCAAGCAGCAGAAAAAGCACTGGCATACTCTATCGAGCATCGCAACAAAGTTATGATTGGGGCATACCAGGGTAAAGCTGGATTAATTTATCTGTTAACGCATTTAGCTCAACTTTGGGAGCAACCGTACCTGCTGAATCTAGCTGTCGATTTAGTTGATGAGTTAATACCGAATATTAGTCAAGATCGGTATTTCGATGTTCTGCAAGGTGTTGCCGGGATTATTCCTGTAATGGTGAATTTAGCAGAAGCGACTTCTGGTAAAGGCATTGATTGCGCCCATCGGTGCGCTCAACACTTACTAAAACACGCAACTGTTAACAACAATACCCTCAGTTGGTCTCACCATGTATCGGAGTTAGCGCAAAGGAATTTGACTGGGTTTTCTCATGGTGCAGGTGGGGTTGGTTGGACGCTAATTTTGCTTGGGTGTTATACAAATAAATCGGAATATATTGCCGCAGGCCGTCAAGCGTTTGCCTATGAAGCTATCCATTTAGATCCAAATGAGCATGATTGGTACGATCTTCGTACATCAATGATGGACACCAATTTAAATAAACCACATTTTGCGAATGCCTGGTGCAACGGTGCTGCGGGAATTGGTTTGAGTCGCATTGCGAGTTGGGCTATTTTAGGAAAAACGGACGATGATATTTTGCGTGATGCTTACATGGCTTTAAATGCTACTTTGCGTAATTTTGAGAAGCTGGGAAACGATTCTCTGTGTCATGGCAAGGCTGGTAATGGTGAAGTGTTTTTGCAATTTGCCAAGCTGAGAGAAGAACCGTATTTGCAGATGGAAGCCAATGTACAAGCTCAAGCACAATGGCGTAACTTTGAAAAAGCTGGTCATTGGATTTGTGGTGGTGGTGGGACTGATATATATCCTGGTTTGATGCTAGGATTAGCAGGGATTGGGATGCACTTTTTGCGTTTAGCTTATCCAGATCGAATTCCGTCACCTCTACTCCTGGAACCATCGCCGAAATTGAATTAAGACACCTAACAATTTGAATTAAAGTTAAAAATTCATTGAACTGAAAAAGGAGAAGTTATGGGTCAAGAAGGTCAAGAAGTTATCGCATCGCGGGACTGGGAATCAGTATTAGAAGCCTATCAAGCTTCTTCTCCCTACAATTATGCTGTCATGGACGATTTTCTCAATCCAGTTATTTGCCAGAAACTACATCAAGAATTACTGGATCATCAGGGATGGTGCTTACAGAAGTCTACCGAACAACCTTTACTTAGCAATATGGAACCCGATATTCAAACCATTTTTGCGATCGCCGAAGCTATTAAAGATTCTTTGCCGGTTGTCTTTTCAAATTACGACCTTGTGGAACATTGGGCGCTGATGTATCCCAATAATTCATCGGGGAAAATCCACTCGGATATTGGTTCTGTAACGGTAAATATCTGGTTGACACCTGAAGAATATAACCTCGATCCTTCTAACGGGGGTCTAATTTTCTTTGATGTAAAACGGGGGTGCGATCGTTCTGATGATGCTTCTTTAACTTATCTTTGGTCAGAAGAATATTTTAAAAAACATACCAAATGTGAGCCAGCAATAGTTAATTATCGCTATAATCGAGCGCTTTTGTTTGATGCTAGAACTTTTCACAAAACAGATATATTTAATTTTGTCAATACCCAAAAAGAATCATACCGAATCAATTTGTCATTAGCCTTTGAAAATAGAAAAATTTATCAAGAGAGAACATTGGCATTCAGAAAAGCAATAACTTCTGCAAATGACCAATAGTTGTCAATTATTATGTTACTGTTATTTAGTAATTTATTATTTTTTACCGAGTTAAACCTATGTCAAATAAAGACGGATTAAAATTTTATCAAGCAATTCTAGAAACAGAGGAGTTACAAACCAAGATTAGTGCTATGACTAATCCTCAAGAAATAGTCCACTTAGGAAAACAGTACGGATATTGTTTCACTCTCGAAGATATCGATCGAGCTTCTAATGACTTAATCAAGGAAAATGGTAAGGAAAAACAAGAGATTCCATTCGCTTTGTCAAACTCTTTTGAAGACCGAGGTGATTTCAGGGATTTTCAGTTATATCACTATGAATTTGAATTGTCCAAGCTTCAAGGGTTCGACGAAGTAGTTAGCGATCTGGAACACCTTAAAATTAAACCGCCTACAGTGGATATAGATTTGTATGAAAAAAGCTTTCGTCAAGAGGATTTTAATTTTGCATCTGTGTCTCCGGTATCACCAGAGTTTCAAGGTCAGTATCATGAAATAACTAACTCAGTTTTAACTGGAAACAATTTGTCAGATGAACCAGAATATACCCAGCGTCACTTTCACTTGATTAATTTGGATTTGCATATCAATCATCCGCTTTATGACGATTATTTGACAGCCAAAGTCAGGCTAATTAAACGCTTAAACAATATTTTTGGATCGCCAGTTCGATTTTCAGGGAGTTTATGGTATCCACCAAATGGTTATAGAATATGGCACACTAATGAAAATCAACCAGGATGGAGAATGTACATAATTGATTTTGATTATTTTTCCAAAGATAAAAAATCTTTTTTTCGATATTTAAACCCAGAGAATAAGGAGTTAGTAACACTTTATGAAAAACCTAAAACTGTGAGATTTTTCAAGATAGAGCAAAAGCCAGAGAAACTTTTTTGGCATTGCATTGTCAATCCAACCCAATTGAATCGGTGGAGTTTTGGATTTGTGGTTCCTGATAATTGGATGGAACGATTGTCTATATCATAATTATTAAATTATGATATCATATTAAATGAATAATTTAGAGAAGTCAAAAAATGAAAAATTTTCTTGGTTACTTAGGGAAGACATTATTCACATTTATTTCTAGTGTTGGAGCTTTCTCAATGGCTAAAGAAGGCATAGAATTTCTGGTAGGTATTTTGGTAATAGTAGTATTCATCTATATTGTGTGGTTAATATTTTCTGAACAAGAAAATAAACTAGAATCAATAATTGCAGTTCTTACAGGATTAATAGGTGGTCTTGTTGCAGCAGCAAGTATGACTTGAAGGGTGTTGAAAAATGACAGGAAAAAATATGTATTTTTTATTTTCGAGATTCATAGTATTGATGTTAATTACACTGATTGTCACATTTTTTTTTGTGCAATATAGTGAATCTCAATATACGAAAGGACTAGAACTGACGGAAGCTGAATATTTGTCGGAATTTGATGAATACAAAAAGGAACTATTAAGTTCTGAACCCAATACAAATTGGAGTTACTCATTGTTGATCACGCTTTTATCTATGGCTATCATCATAGGTTCGTATGAACTTATTGTTTTATTAGTGAGAATGTCGTTGAAAAAGATATTCAGTCAAAATTATGACGATCGACAAGATTGATATATTTTTGTTGCTAATCAAGTAATCTATTAATGACCATAGGCGGAATGATTTCTATAGCGGGTAGGGTGGGCAGGAGAATAAGCCATTTGATTCACATTCTAAAACCATATCCTGCCCACCTTACAATTGCTTTGCTATACCATCAGCCTTACAAAATCGTTAAATAAGTATCCATTGAATCGTCAGGCAACAACTTCAACTTCTGATTCCTTAAATCCAACTCTATCCCCAATGTCTCCAAAGGAACCACCCCAATTAACGGCTCCCTTCCTCCTGGCAATTCCAAACATTCAAACGTTCCCTCGCGCCCCATAATACAAATAGACGCATCACGAAAGATTCGCGCTTTACTCAATCCCGTGGCTGTGGCGACATTCACTTCCTTAAGCAATTCCAATCCTAAAGTGGCAATTACCTCTGAAGGTAAACACAATAACGTAGCTCCCGTATCCACGAGAACCTCCGTCAGCGTCATTGATCGCACTTCTTCTGGAGTAATGTACCCTCGCGTTGCCGCAGACTCATCGGCGCGATTGGCTACTTTTAAGGTCGTTTCAACTTTTCCCATGGGGGTTTGAGTGGATGGATTCATAACGTTTTCTCTCTTACACTACCGTAATGATGACTACTGGATACAGCAGTTTTCGCTGTTATGTGGGACATCTTGATCCCCCTTTCATGTCCGCTTGCGGAAAATCCCCCTTAAAAAGCAGGGGGTT
>NZ_JAQOSO010000051.1 GCF_030068505.1 Roseofilum capinflatum BLCC-M114 | reverse complement strand
GTGAAAACCCATGATTTATCGATGCCGCAACACACCCTACCGGGGGCGACACCATAATAGGTAGGGTGTGTTATGCGGTCAGAAAATGTCAATGGTTACAAATCAATGATATTTCCGCATAACGCACCGTCTGAATTATTGGTTAAATTCACATATTTATTGATGGGATTTTTTGGTGGGGGCGGTGCGTTGCGGCTGGGTCGATATTTTCGTGAAAACCCATGATTTATCGATGCCGCAACACACCCTACCGGGGGCGACACCATAATAGGTAGGGTGTGTTATGCGGTCAGAAAATGTCAATGGTTACAAATCAATGATATTTCCGCATAACGCACCGTCCACGGAACGCCGAATTCTCTTGATAGCGCTGTTGGATATCCTTAATCGTAAACAGAGCCTCAAACTTCAAACCCATGGACTGGTAAAACTCTGCACCTCCCTGGAGGCGATCGACCAATGCCATCACCTGGTTCACCTCGTACCCCACAGCCCGCAACCGTTCCACCGCTTTCATCGCCGACTGTCCCGTAGTCACCACATCCTCTAAAACCACAACTTTCGCCCCCTGGGGTAAACTTGGCCCCTCAATATAAGCCTGAGTTCCGTGACCTTTCGCTTCCTTACGCACAATTAACGCCGAGATGGGGCGCTCTTCATAAGCAGAAACTACACTAACAGCCGTAACAATCGGATCGGCTCCCAAGGTTAAACCCGCTACCGCTTGTACCGCTTCTGGTAACTGCCTTAACAATAACTGACCCACCGCCATCGCTCCCTGGGGATGGAGAGTAACCGGTTTACTGTTGATATAGTAAGAACTTTTTTGGCCCGAAGAGAGCAAAAAATCCCCCTCTTGATAAGCCAATTGACAAAATAGAACTAGTAACTGTTGGCGTAGCGCAAAATCGTCCATAACTGCCCTTCTTCTTTTCTATGCCATCATACTTGATCGGAGTACAGTATTCCCTATTTTCTCTTCTCTAGTTTATGATTATCTAAAAATAGTGAGGAGTAGTCAACATGCTAACTCGACTCAAAACTCTAAGTTCTCTGTGTCTCTTGGTTTCCCTTGGGGTTGGAACCCTAGGATCTAAAGCCAATGCCCAGTTTAATGCCGACCCCAATCCCGTACTGCCCGATCAAGCAGTGGTTTACCAATCGATTCCTGAACTCTTTGATGCCGCTTACTATAGCAATGGTGGAGACTACTTTTATCAGCGATCGTTTTTTGGTCAAATCCAAAACTTTTTAGGGTTGCCCCGATTTTCTGAGCATAACACTCGCCGAAGCGCCCAACTGGTTCACATTCTCTACAAAAATATTACCCAAGTCCAAAATACCAGCACGCCTGTTGTTCGTACCGAAGACTTGTATAACCCCTTTGATCAAAACTTGGTGGTTTCTCCGAGTGCATCTGTAGAACCCAATCCAATTCCCCCTGCTCCCACGCCCTTTGTGCCCTTTTCTCCTCCTCCAGCAGCTCCCCTACCTCCTCCTCCCCCTCCTGCTCCCGAACCTCAGCTTTTCTAAGTTCTCAAGGTGCAGCCATTTTCTAGGAGATGTATGGTGAACCAACGAAAAAACCCGACCTTAACTCAGCAAGAGTTTGAGTCGGGTTTTACTGCGCCCTACTGGAATCGAACCAGTCTGAAGGCGAATTATGAGTTCGCTGCCTCCCCAATCGGCCAAGGGCGCTAGAGATTGATAGACTCAGAGTAAACTTAGGGAGTGAACGAATATCTTGCGTCAATCTCAATCCTATCCTTCATCTTAGCATAAGGTGAGAGAAGCGAGGCAAGAAGAAATGGGTAAAGTGCGTGTCAGTTTAGGCAAGTTAGCGTACACTAATCGGATGATGGGTATCTTGACTGAAGAGATTAAAAACAGAGAACAACCTAGGTAGACAAAGATGAAATTAAATTCCACAGTTGCACTGACGTTAATTTTACTGTCGATGATGTTTGGTGCTGGGATTATTAGTGCAGCACTAGGGTTTAATATTGGTCGAGAAGCGCTGAAGGGGATTACGCAGCCGGACTCTAGCCCCACTAGCACCATGGTGAATCGCCAACCGGGAACGACGGGTAAAACTTCAGTCCCGATTTTGGAGCAAGAGGAAATTTTAAGACGGGTAGACAGTTATATTGAGGGTGAAGGGGCGAATGAGTCACAAGAGCAGAGTTTTCAACCGATGCCAGAACCCTCTGTGCAGGCGAAAGTGGAGCCAAAGGAACCGGTTGTGAGCTTACCGGGTTTTCCGATCGCCACTCAAGATCGAGGCGTTACCCTCGAAGTCTTTGCCGCCCATCAAGAACGGGATAATTTAGAGCTGGATGTAAAAATCCGCAATGATAGTCCTCAGATGGTGCGATTTCTCTATAGTCTGTTGAATATTACCGACGATCGCGGCCGTTCTTTGATGGCGACAACCTCCGGTTTACCCTCCCAACTTCCCCCCAATCAGGAAGAGTTTTCCGGTAAAGTGAGTGTACCGGTGGCCTTGTTGTCCGACGCTCAACACCTGTCGATGAAGCTCACTGATTATCCCGATGAAGAGCTGAATCTTCAGGTTTCCGGTATTCCAGTCGTTCGCTAAATGGGTACAGAGATTCCGTTGACTCTAGTTATGGGAATACCCCCTCATCTGGTGGCCTTAACCCTTGCTGATAGTTCCATTCGCCTCTTATGGGTGTTTTTATTAATCGCGATTAATGCCTTTTTCGTTACGGCTGAGTTTTCCATTGTCTCCGTGCGGCGATCGCGGATTCAACAATTGGTCTCCACTGGAGATGTTCCGGCGCAAACCGTACAAAAGTTACACACCAATTTAGAGCGCCTGCTCTCCACTACCCAATTGGGGATTACCCTATCGAGTTTAGCTCTAGGGTGGATTGGGGAAAATACTATGGCAGCCATTTTACAGGGGGCGATCGCCCAAGCGCCCCTATCTGCTTCGATTCGCCAAACCTTAACCCATTCCCTCTCGATTCCCCTAGCCTTTATCCTAATTGCCTATTTACAGATCGTTTTAGGGGAATTATGCCCGAAATCCGTTGCCCTACTCTATTCAGAAAAACTCGCGAGGATCTTAGGGCCGCCCAGTTGGGCGATCGCCCGCTTTTTTAATCCCTTTATTTGGATACTCAACCACTCGACCCGCTTTCTCCTGACTTCCGTAGGCATTCGCTACTCCGGACAAACTTGGCACACCCGCGTCACCCCCGAAGAACTGCAACTGATTATTAGTACCTCGACTGAATCCATGGGTCTACAGGCCTCTGAACGGGAACTGCTCAAAAATGTGTTTGAATTTGGGGAAGTGGTGGCTGAAGATGTGATGATTCCCCGCACCAGTCTTGAGGGGATTGCCTATAATGCCACGTTTCAAGATTTACTCGATGAAGTGGCAAAAACCGGCCATTCTCGCTATCCAGTCATGGCTGATTCCCTGGATGATATCCGGGGAATTATTAACTTTAAACAATTGGCTGGCCCCCTAGCTAAAGGGGATTTATCCCCAGAAACGGCGATTCAAGCTTGGGTACGTCCGGCGCGATTCGTACAAGAAAACACTCCCGTATTAGAATTATTACAATTAATGCAGCGATCGCACCAAGCCATGGTCATTGTGGTCGATGAGTTTGGCGGTACGGCTGGATTAATTACCCTTCAAGATATCGTCGCCGAAATTATCGGCGATACGGAAGAACCCGATAACGGACAAGACCCCCTGATCCAACAGCTTGATGAACAAACCTATCTGGTGCAAGCTCAACTCGACATGGAAGAAGCCAACGATATGCTCAATCTCGATTTACCCCTAGATGATGACTATCAAACCCTGGGAGGCTTTGTAATTGCCCAACTGCAAAAAATCCCCGATGTGGGGGAAGTCCTCAATTATGACAATCTAGAATTTACCGTCATTAAAGCAGAAGGGCCGCGCTTAGACCAAATTCGCATCCGTCGGGATGAACAGTTTCTTAATCCTCCAGAAGTGGGAGATGGGATGGGGGGAATAGGGGAATAGGGAGATGGGGAGATTGCTTGTTTCCCTATTCCCTAGTGCGAAGCGCTATAGGGTAAAATCCTGAAGTCTAATTTAATATGCGATCGCCTTTATGACTGTTAACTGGGAAAGCGTCAAAACTTACGAAGATATTCTCTATCACAAAACCGATGGTATCGCTAAAATCACCATTAACCGACCCCATAAACGCAATGCCTTTCGTCCCAAAACCGTATTTGAACTCTATGATGCCTTTTTCGATGCCAGGGAAGATGCTCAAATTGGAGTAGTCTTGTTTACTGGTGCTGGCCCCCATACAGATGGAAAATATGCCTTTTGTTCCGGTGGAGACCAGAGTGTGAGGGGGACAGCCGGATATGTGGATGATGCAGGAGTTCCTCGGCTCAATGTTCTTGATTTACAGCGATTAATCCGGTCGATGCCCAAGGTGGTGATTGCATTGGTGGCTGGATATGCGATCGGAGGCGGTCATGTCTTACACCTGATCTGCGATCTCACCCTGGCCGCCGATAATGCCATTTTTGGCCAAACCGGGCCAAAAGTCGGCAGTTTTGACGGCGGTTTTGGAGCCAGTTATTTAGCCCGTATTGTCGGTCAAAAAAAGGCGCGGGAAATCTGGTTTCTCTGTCGTCAGTATAATGCCCAACAAGCCCTAGAGATGGGTTTAGTCAATCATGTGGTTCCCGTAGAAGACTTAGAAGCAGAAGGCATTCAATGGGCCCAAGAAATTTTACAAAAAAGCCCGATCGCCATTCGCTGCTTAAAAGCTGCCTTTAATGCGGACTGTGATGGCCAAGCCGGGTTACAGGAACTCGCAGGCAATGCCACTCTACTCTATTACATGACCGAGGAAGGCGCAGAGGGTAAACAAGCGTTTTTAGAGAAAAGGCCGCCTAATTTCCGCCAATATCCCTGGTTACCGTAACGAATCATCCTAGGGTAGGCAGGAGAATACAGCAATTTTCGCTGCTATGCGGTACATCTCGATCCCCCCAACCCCCCCCTTTTTAAGGGGGGATCTTTTCTGGCTGTCCACCAATACAGCGCAAAGCGCTGTAACAATTAACAATTAACAATTAAAATAGGATCAAACCTTCTCACATTGTCTTCTTCCATGAATCCAACGGTCGATCTCACTGGACTTACTCCCCAACAAATCCAACAAATTTCCCTGATGATAGACCAATTTAAAACGCTCAATCAACAGCAAAACTTGTCCCCATCAACGGGACAAACCTATGATTTTTCCGATCTCGCAGGACAGTTAAGTTGGCAAGGAGATGCAGTAGCAACGCAACGGATGTTACGAGATGAGTGGTAATCGCTATCTGGAAGCCTCATTACTAAGAACTTTAGTTAAACCCTTTCATGAACATTCCCCTTCGCTCCATTCGCAATTTATTAGCACTGATTGACCACCGGACTTGATATCACTCCCCCCATTCCCCCATTCCCCCACGGAGGGCGCGAAACATTGTATTACGGTAGAATCAGATCGATCGCCTCCTCCCGAAGATTATGGCTCCAGTCTCCACCCTAGAAGACACCCTCAAACACTATTTTGGTTACGATCGCTTTCGTCCGGGCCAAAAGGATATTATTGAAACGACGCTGCAAAACCAAGATGTCCTCGTGATCATGCCCACGGGAGGCGGAAAATCCCTCTGTTTCCAGCTCCCCGCGCTGTTGCGTTCGGGAATAACGTTGGTGGTGTCTCCTCTCATTGCTCTGATGCAAGACCAGGTGGATGCCTTGCAGGATAATGGGATTGGGGCTACATTCCTGAATAGTACCTTGAGCGGCGAAGAAGTGCGATCGCGCCAAAATGCCATCCTCAACGGTAAAATTAAGCTCCTCTATATCGCCCCCGAACGCCTCATGGCTGATTGGTTCCAGCCCTTTCTAGCCAGCATACAGGAAACCGTTGGCATCTCTGCCTTTAGCGTCGATGAAGCCCATTGCGTCTCCGAATGGGGCCATGATTTTCGCCCCGAATATCGGCAAATGGCCCAGTTTCGGCGCTGGTATCCCCAAGTACCCATTATTGCCCTCACCGCCACTGCTACGGATCGGGTGCGTCGAGATATTGTGCAACAGCTCCATCTCCAGCATCCCTATGTCCATGTCGCCAGTTTTAACCGCCCCAATTTGTTCTATGAGGTGCGAACCAAAACCCGCCAAAGCTATGCCGAACTGTTTCAATTGATTCGATCTGGAGGGTCGGGAATTGTCTATTGTCTCAGTCGTCGTCAGGTGAATGAGTTGGCCCAACGGTTACAAAAGGATGGGGTTTCCGCCCTTCCCTACCATGCCGGATTAGAAGATAGCGTGCGTCAAAATAACCAAAATCGGTTTATCCGCGATGATGTGCAGATCATGGTAGCAACCATTGCTTTTGGTATGGGGATTAATAAACCAGATGTGCGCTTTGTCGTTCATTACGATATTCCCCGCAGTTTAGAAAGTTACTACCAGGAAGCCGGACGCGCAGGACGAGATGGGCAAGACTCCCGATGTTTAATGTTTCTGAGTTATGGCGATGTGAAGCGGGTGGAGTGGATTATCGATCAAAAGAGTGATGAAAATGAACAGCGCATCGCCCGCCAACAGTTGCGCCAAGTGATTGATTATGCCGATGCAACGGATTGTCGCCGGTCTATTATTTTACGCTATTTTGGCGAGAATTTAGAGGGAAATTGCCAGGGGTGTGATAATTGTTTGAACCCGAAACCGACCCAAGATTGGACAGTTGAGGCGATGAAGTTCCTTTCTTGTGTGGCTCGGTGTAAGGAGCGGTTTGGCATGACTTATATTATAGATGTACTCCGGGGTTCCATGAGTGAGAAGGTGTTGCGTAATGGCCATGACAAACTCTCGACCCATGGTATCGGAAAAGACCGGAGTAAGGATGAATGGCGCTTGTTGGGGCGATCGCTCCTCAATCAAGGTTTAGTCAGTCAAACCACGGATGGCTACAGTATCCTTAAACTCAACCCTGAAAGCTGGGCCGTCATGCGTCGTCAACGGCAAGTTTTAATCGCTATTCCTCCTAAACGCAAGCAAGAACAAAAGGTGAGTTCTTTAGCCAGAGAAGCAGAACTCTTATTCCAAAACCTGAGAAAACTCCGCAAGCAACTCGCCGACGAACAAGGCATTCCTCCCTATGTTATCTTTGCAGATTCTACCCTCATGCAAATGGCTCAACAGCGTCCCCAAAGTCTCCAAGCCTTATCTCAAGTTTCGGGAGTCGGCAGTTATAAATTACGGCAATATGGCGACCGATTTCTAGGGGAAATTTGTCAATATTGTCAGGAACAAGGCTTAGGAGAAGCGCCCAAACCTCTACCCATGCCCCCCAGTACCAATGAACCCTCAGAAACCCAAAAACTCACGTTAGAAATGCACCAAGAAGGCTTGAGCGTCAAGCAAATTGCCGATCGCCGAGACTTACGAACAACAACCATTATTAAGCATTTATCAGACTTAATTGAGTTAAAGCAACCCGTCGATTTAGATCGCTTAGTCGAACCGGAAAGACAAGAGAAGATTCTCAAAGTCTTAGAAAAGCGCGGCGCAGTCTCCTTAACCTTGCTCAAAGATGCATTAGGAGAGTCCTATACCTATGATGAAATTCGCTTAGTGCGCGGTAAATGGCAACAGGAAATAGGCAATAGGTAAGCTGTATCACATGGGTTCTAAGCGAATGAGGACGGTGCGCTGATTCTCCTGAGCGGTACTGACTTGAATGACAATTCTATGATTTTTGTCGGGGCGATCGAACACCATTTGTTCTTCTCCTTTGAGAGTTAAATTTTCCTCTAGTCCTTCCTGGGCAAAAGCCTGGCGGTAAAAGGTGAAAATCTCAGCCACTGTTAACGATGTGGAGAAAAAGGCATCCTTTTCGCCTTCCATCCGAGCAGAGGGGAATTCTTGATAAAAGTCCACTTCGTCAGGAAGGGGAAACACTTGATAGCGCGAGGCGGTATTCGTTGTCTCTTCTTCTGAAACCGTGGCGACTTGAGCTTGTCCCCCCACCATGGCTTGCAGGGTGGGGGAAAGGCTGGGTTCTCCAATCAGGGTAAAGGCTCCCCAATTGAAGGGATTGGGATATTCTTGCCGGGTTTGCAGCATGGCTTGGCGCAGGGCTTGGGCTTTATCGAGGCCATCTTGTAGATTTTGATAGAAACTCTGCATTAATAGGCCGGTAGGCTCATCGGGAACTTTCCAGAGGGAGACGAGGAGACTGGAGCTTCCGGCGGCAATAAAGGAGCGCGATAAGCCCAGGATTCCATCGCCGGTGATTTCTCCTCGTCCGGTGTCGCAGGCGCTGAGAACGACTAATTCGGCGTTGAGTTTGAGGGCGATAATTTCTCTGGATTCTAAATAGCCGTTGGTATTCGCGTCTGGGGTGAAGGAGAGGGAGCCTAAAAATCCGGTTTGTAGATCGTCGAGGATTCCATGGGTGGCGAGATGAATGAGTCGCGCTCCTCCCATGCGGCTGGTGACGGCGGATTCGGTGGCTTGACTGCCGATGAGGGGGGAGATGTTGAGGCGTTTGGCGATCGCCTGTGCCTCAATTTCTGCACCAGGTAAACTAGAGAGGTCATCCGGCATGGTGGGATTGCCGACAACGAGGGCAGCACGAATGGAGCGATCGAGGCTTTCTTGTTGCGATCGCGTAAATTCTAAGACTTGAATCGAAGGTGCAGTGAGGATGGTGTGGCGATCGATCAGAAATTGACCTTCACCATCGGGAATGGCAGCAAAGGGGATTAAAAACAGAGTATCTTGGGGAATAAAGGTGACGCGAGCCTGGGGATCTGTGGGCAGTTCGCTGCTAATGGGGGCAATTAAGGAGTCATAGAGATCCGTAAACTGGCGCGGTTGTTCGGCAGTGACTCGCCCTCGCACCAGGTTTCCCCGCCCCCGTTGGACTAAATTATCTAAGCGCCCCTGATCTTCTGAGAAGGGGACTTGCTTAAATGAAAGCTCTCCATTGGGTTTAACCACCCAAATTAAAACGCCAGTGGGTTGCAGTCGCTCTGCAAAGGCGGCTTGGCGATTAAAGCGCAGCAGTAAATCGGGGCGGTACTCGTAGGTGATGGTGTAGCTGACAAGGGTAGAATTTTGTTGGCGGGCAATTTGGCGAATTTCGTCGATGTTGGGCGCTTCCACCTCTAGGGAAATACCCCGGTCTTGGGCTAATCGTTCTCCGAGGAGGACAATAAAGGCCCGCGATCGCGCCGCTTCTGACCATTCTAGAGCTTCTTCAATCTTATTTTGAGCGACTAAAACTTGCTGCAACCAGCGCAGGGTTTCCACCTGAAATTCATATTCGGTGACCGAGGGGGAACCCCCATTGACGCGCAATTCCCTGGCTTTACTGTAGAGATCGAAGGCTTTTTTTAGGGCTTGTTCCGCTTTATTCAGTTGTCCATCTAAAAATAGATTAATCCCCCATTTCATCTGCACTTTGGGATAAGATAAATCTGCCGGATTGATGGAGCTTTGTTCAATCAGGGTTAAATTTTCTTCTAAAAGATCTATAGCTTTTGCATAATTGCCTAAACTCGCATAGATGCCAGCCAAGTGTTCTAGGCTTTGTCTTTCAGTCTGTCGAGTGTCTGGATTCCATTCAGTAGCTGGATTTTGCCGCACCAAGGCTAAATTTTCTTCATAGAGTTTTTGGACGGTTTCCAGCTCTCCCATAACGCGATAGGTGAGGGCTAAAAAGGTTCTGGCTTTATGTTCTAGGTGAGGCTCGTTAAGTTGTTGCGCCAGTTGAATCGCTTCTTCAAGTTGGGCAATGGATTCTTCATAGTCGCCCTGTTTTCGCGATTCAATCCCGTCCAGAATCAAGGGATCAATCTGGGCTGAATTTTCCTGAGTAATCAGAATAGGAGCCTCAGCCACAAGACCAGAGTAACCCAGAAGAGGAAAATGGAGGAGGGGGGCGATCGCCACAATCAGAGCAGTAGGTATAATCCTTTTCTTCATTGTTTATCTGCTTCATTGAGTTTATTGAGCGCTACACACATAGAACTGACTTATACATGAGTTCGGGGAGTCGGTATAGAAGGCAGCTATAGTGAAATCAGGTCATCGGTACTCTATCATCTCTTGAGATTATGTCGCGATCGCTCAAAGTTGCCCCCGAATTTATTCCCCAGGTTAAAGCAGCAGTGAAACGCCAAGGTTATCCCCGTCAGAAAGATTTGGCGGATGAGTTGCAGCTCTGTCTAGCGACGGTGAATAACTATCTGAATGGGAAAGCGGTGGATAACCTGAACTTCCAGGAGATTAGCGAACGGCTAGAGCAAGATTGGGAGGCGATCGCCATCTTCGAGGATACCACAGACCGGCCAGAGGAGGGCCAGGCGATCGATCCCCTGCGTTTAGACTCCATTCATACTTACCAATTGCACAGCCTCGGTTTAGTGAAACGACAGGGTAATCAAGTTAATACCCACAACCCAGAAACCCGGTTTCTCCAAGATTACGATCGCCGATCGCAAACCGATCGTTATTTGATCGATCAATCCTTTAGCTAGAGGAAAAAAATTGTATAAACTCTGCTGCTTTAACAATACAAATATTGTTATATTGCTTCAATGTTAAGAGGTGCTTATCTCCGGTAACAATATGACTGGCATTACCGATGACAGCACATTCTACAACCATATCATCATCTGGGTCTGCTGGTATGGTTTTGAGAGTTCCAGAAATGCTTACCAGGCTAGAAAAAGATAGGACTTCATCTACGGCTGCTTGTGCCATTTCCTCAGAAAACTTGAATTTCAACAGCAATTTTTCTTTAAACTCGTCTAAAATTTCTTGACAAGTTACCGATTCGATCTTCCCAGTTTTGGCTAGAGCTAGACATTGAAAAGGATAACTCGTTGTGGAGAGCAGCGAAGAGATTAATATATTAGTATCAAAAACAGCAATATATGACATCACTTTTCATGTAAAATGTCATCAATAAAATTATCTCTTTCCTCTTCTGTCATCAAATCCCAAGTATAACCGCGCTCTTGAGCGACTAATCTAGCTTTCTCAACACCATAACGGGATAATGATTCCCACTGTCCCCATTGCTGGAGCAGTAGGAATTGAAACAGATCGAGTTGTTGTTGATGGGGTAACTGTTTAACCAGATCAATTACTTGTTCATTACTGAGATTGAGTTGTGGCATGGTTGGCTGGGCAACAGATGAACGCTTTGATTATAGTCTATAATCAAGTTAATACCCACAACCCAGAAACCCGGTTTCTCCAAGAAACCGGGTTTCTAATGCCACTTGAACGATCGCTAAAAGAATCTCTATGCAGACAATAACTGATATTGGTACATTAATTGTGCAAAGCCCTGACACTTGCGGGAACTGCCCCCGAATTGCAGGCACTCGCGTTATGGTTCAAAATATTGTGATTGATTTCCAAGCAGGACTGAAACCGGAAGATATCCTGGCACAAAGAGTTAATTTGACTCCGGCACAGGTTTATGCGGGTTTAGCCTACTATTATGCCAATCAAGAGCGGATTGATAGGGATATTGAAGCTTATTATGAAGAGTGCGATCGCCTAGAAAGGGAATACCAGAATAATCAAGTCGTATGAGTAAAATTCGTCTGTATCTCGATGAAGATGCACTTCAAGATAGTCAAGTTAATACCCACAACCCAGAAACCCGGTTTCTTCAAGAAACCGGGTTTCTAATACCGCTTGAACGATCGCCTAGTAAATGGGTAAGGTGGGCACTGCCCACCCTACTTTTGCTTCTCATGGGTTGGAGGAATTAGTGGCGTTTGAGTTGCACTAAAACCAGGAGATGCAAGCACAAGAGAATGAAAAACTCGATGTGCAACACGAGAGAAAGTTCTGAATTCAATCCTGAAGTGACTGGATTGATAGATTGTAGGATTTGCCGTTTGGGGTCTATGCTCATCACGGTTTCCAGGGTTTCCATGGACTGGATAACAGGGTAGGCTTTTGGGGAAGTTTCAATCTGTCGGTATCGTGATTTCATCTGCTGTATCCTTGTCGGAAATGTCTTCCCTTTCAGCATCTCAAACCCATTCTTGAGAAGTGACTGGATACGAGGTAAATGAAGCGATGATGGTGTCTGATTTATGCCTGAGTTTTTCTCCTCAAGGGCGACAGGGATAGCTAGTAGGGTCGGCAGGAGGATAAGCAACATGATTCAAATTTAACCAGCAAACTCTGCCCACCCTACAACTTTTGCCTATTCCCCCATTCCCCACTAAAACAAGTAGGGGCAAGTGTTGCCACTTACCCCTACCAGCGAGAAGTTGAAAACCAACGTTTACAGATTCTTCTCACTCAAATCGCGAGCGATATGGTCGAAGGGTTCATCGACAAAACCGGTGTCCGCAACACCGGCCTCTGCAACTTGTGCCTTGACAATATCCTTCATAATTTGAATGCCCCGAACGGTTGGCCCAATGGGAACATCGAGAGAATTATAGACTTCTCGCAATCCTTGGAGAACCCGCTCATCGAGAACATCCGTATTTCCAGAAACCAGAGCATAGCTGGCATAGCGGAGATAATAATCCATATCCCGCAGACAAGCCGCATAACGGCGAGTCGTATAAGCATTTCCACCAGGGCGGATCAATTCAGGGAGTTCCTCAAATAATGCGGAACCCGCTTGCTTGACAATACTGGCAGCATTACCGGTAATCACATTAGCGGCCTGAATTCGCGCTAGACCGGTGTCAAAATAGGATTTGATTTGGTCTAGGGCATTGCGGTCTAGATACTGACCTGTAATATCGTAATTTGAAATTAAGCTTGTGACTGCATCCCGCATTTGTATTTACTCTCCCAACACAGCGTATTCGTTAATTAAAGGGGATTAATGCTTGACATCCACCCCTGCCTAAAGGCGAGGGGATTCCTAAACCTCACGATTTAGGTTTCTGTTTCATAGCAGTTGCCTTCACAGATTTACTCTGTTTGGGTCTTACACTCGCTCCGCAGACTGACACGGCAAGTCCTGCCGCCTTATCTGATAATATCCAATTTGGAGTTTACTATAAAACGCATCCCCATTTCAGCCTGGATTCAGAGGAGAGGCTCTCAGAGAGTCTTCAGGGGCGATCGCCACAACCATTACAATTTCTAAACTTAGGACTCAAGACCCCCCATATCTTGAGAAATATTTTAGTAATGGTGAATACAAAACTGCCTGACACCTATCCCTAGGATGGATCAGCTAGAAAACTGGGACAGCGATCGCCAAGACAGAGGATTGATGCAACCTATGTCTGGGAAGTCACGGTTCCAGACCTAACTCGTTGTCAATTTTCCTCTTCAGGTCACGGAAAACGCAGGTCTCAACGTTAAAGAACCTCGCACTCTGAACCTCAAGACTGACTCAATACCAACTCATAAGGAGTAATCCATGTTCCAAAACGCAGCAGAATTCTTGAAATATGTTCAAGATAACAGCATCCAGATGATCGACCTGAAATTTGTCGATATGCCTGGCATCTGGCAGCATTTAACCCTCTATCAAGATCAAATTGATGAAAGCAGCTTCACCGATGGTGTCGCCTTCGACGGTTCCAGCATCCGGGGTTGGAAAGCCATTAACGAATCTGACATGAGCATGGTTCTCGATCCAACCACGGCTTGGATGGACCCGTTTATGGCTGAACCGACCTTAAGCGTCATTTGTAGTATTAAAGAGCCTCGGACAGGGGAATGGTATAGCCGTGACCCCCGTTCCATTGCCCAAAAAGCGATCGACTACCTACAATCTACCGGTATTGGTGATACAGCCTTTTTTGGCCCAGAAGCAGAATTCTTTGTCTTTGATGATGTCCGCTTCGACCAAAACCAAAGTTCTGGCTACTATTACGTCGATTCCATTGAAGGTCGCTGGAACTCCGGACGGGAAGAACCCGGTGGTAACCTGGCTTATAAACCCCGCTACAAGGAAGGCTATTTCCCCGTTGCTCCTACCGATACCATGCAGGATATGCGGACGGAGATGTTGCTAACCATGATGAAATGTGGCGTTCCCATCGAAAAACATCACCATGAAGTTGCCAGTGGGGGACAAAATGAACTCGGTTTCCGCTTTGGCAAGTTAATTGAAGCGGCTGACAATTTGATGACCTACAAATATGTGATCAAAAATGTCGGTAAACGCTACGGTAAAACCGTGACCTTTATGCCCAAGCCGGTGTTTAATGATAATGGTTCTGGGATGCACACTCACCAGTCCATTTGGAAAGATGGTAAGCCCCTATTCTGGGGAGATGGCTATGCCAATCTGAGCGAGATGGCTCTCCACTATATTGGCGGTATCCTCAAGCACGCTCCAGCTCTGTTGGCTTTGACCAATCCTTCTACCAATTCCTACAAGCGTCTGGTTCCTGGGTTTGAAGCTCCCGTAAACTTGGCCTATTCTCAAGGAAATCGTTCCGCTTCTGTGCGTATTCCCCTCACGGGAAGCAATCCGAAAGCGAAACGGTTCGAGTTCCGGTGTCCCGATGCCACTTGTAATCCCTATCTGGCTTTTGCCGCAATGCTCTGTGCTGGGATTGATGGCATTAAAAACAAAATCGATCCCGGTGAACCCTTGGATGTGGATATCTACGATCTCTCCCCTGAAGAGTTGGCCAAGATTCCTTCGACTCCCGGTTCTTTGCTGGATGCTCTCAAAGCCTTAGAAGCCGATCATGAGTTCTTAACGGCTGGTGGAGTATTTACGGAAGACTTCGTGACCAATTGGATTGAGTATAAGCTCGATAATGAGGTCAACCCCATCCGCTTACGTCCTCATCCCTATGAGTTTTCGCTCTACTATGATGTCTAGAAGATCTTTTGATGGTTTTCTAGTTCATTAGGCGTTATACTTCCCACGCTATAGCCACCTCAAACAGGTGGCTATTTTAGTGAAACAGTTTAGTGAAAAAAACAGCATCTAGGGTTACACTAATTTAGGTAAACTGAGTTTCTAATTCCTAACATTGATGGTAAATCCTTTGGCTGAACTAGCCTATCAAGGCTGGCAACAAACGAAGAGTGCATTGAGCTTGACTCATAAGAGTTTAGCCTATCAATTGTCTACTTTATTCATCGATCGCGATCAGACTTCTACTCCGGTTATTAATGCCCAAGTGTTACAGGTTATTCAACAGAGGTTAGAGGCTTTGTTGAAGGTGGATGTAGATGAGGCGAATTTGGGAGTGTATCCCATAGAGTTATTGTTTGAGGAAGATTGGCAACAATTCTTATTTACTTATCCTCAGATTTGGTTGGATTTACCTCTAACTTGGAGCCGTAGGAATCGTAAACAATATCAGGTGTTTCCTTCAGAAGTCGATCGCTCGGCTTATCCTCGGTATTATCTGCAAAACTTCCACCATCAGACCGATGGCTATTTGAGCGATCGCTCCGCCGACTTGTACGATCTGCAAGTCGATATTCTCTTCAATGGAGCCGCAGATGCCATGCGACGCAGGGTTTTAGCGCCCCTGAAGCAGGCGATCTCCCAATCACCCACTCCCCCCAAACCCGCCAAAATTCTCGATGTTGCCTGCGGTACAGGCAGAACCCTGAAATTTATCCGCCAGACCTGTCCTCAAGCCTCCTTATATGGTGTCGATCTCTCCCCCTATTATCTCCGCAGAGCCAATCAATTGCTCTCAAAAATGCCTGGAGAACTGCCCCAACTTCTACAAGCCAACGGAGAAAATATACCCTATATAGACAACTATTTTCACGGAATTAGCAGTGTTTTTTTATTCCATGAATTACCCTATCCAGCCCGCCAACGGGTGATTAATGAATGTTTTCGAGTCCTAAAACCCGGCGGAATCTTGGTTATTTGTGACTCCATCCAGAAAGACGATAGCCCGGAAATCACCCCAGTATTAAATTGGTTTTCTAAAACCTTTCACGAACCCTATTATCAACATTACCTAACTGATGATTTAGGCGATCGTCTACAAACAGCAGGATTCAAGGAAGTTAAGATCCAGACTCATTATCTCAGTAAGTATTGGGTAGCGCATAAATCATAATCAGGCACAACAGATCGACCCTAAATATTGACAATTGATTCGTCATGATAGACTATAGTGCTGAATCTATCATTTTCTGGATTTGTAGGTGTGCATCTATGTTCAAAGCTATCACCCGATTTGGATATTTCCTGAGAAGAGGGAAATACTGGCTCTTTCTATGTTCTCTCTTTCTAGTTGTTATTTTGCAAGCCTCAGTGTTTGCAATACCAACTATTGAAAATCCCCTAGAACCGGCTGATACCTCAAGCCCTCAAGCCACCATGAGGAGCTTCATAGAGAATGTAAATGCTTCCCATGAAGTCTTGATGGAAGCCTATCAAGAATATCTAGAGGCTCCAGGTCTATTCGCCTCTACATCAGTTCGAGAGAAAGCCAACACAGCACAGTTTTTCTTTGATCGAGCCGCAGACTGTTTAGATGTCAGTCAAGTGGGGGATAGCTTAAGAAGTGATACCAGAACAGAAGCAACATTACAACTTAAAGAAATCTTCGATCGCATAGACATTCCCGATTATAGTGACATCCCCGATCAAGAGGTTATTTTAGATCTCAAAGAGAAAGAGATAGATCTCAATAATTGGACAGTCCCAGAAACTGAGATTGAAATCACTAAAGTAAAAGAAGGAGATCGTGCAGGAGAGTATTTATTCTCTCCATCAACCGTTGCTCGTACTCCTGAATTTTATGAAAAAGTAAAAACACTCCGCTATAAACGTGGAGCAACCGAAAATTTTTATAACTTCTATATATCAACGCCCGGTCAATTATTACCTCCAAAATGGTTTCGATTCTTACCCAAAGCTTCACATGCCGTTTATTTCGATCAAACGTTATGGCAATGGATGGGAATGTTTATTGTCTTGATATTTAATGCTATCATCATTATCTTTATTTTCAAATGGAATCAAAAAAGAACCAGAAAATTCCGTCCCATTCGCAAAAGCTTTGCCAGAGCTACTCCAGCTCTCTTAAGTTCATTGCTCCTGTGGTTTTCCTGTGATTTTATCGATAACCAACTCAATATTACCGGGACAGTTCTTTTTTCGACCCTAATGACCTTGTATTTTTTCTTGTGGACTATGGCTGGTTTTATTGTCTTTTTTGTTAACCAGGGGATTGGAGAAGCAATTGTAGCTTACTTGGAACACACACAAGAGAAAGTCGAGAGTAATTTGATCCGAGTTATTGTGGATGTTGTGAGTTTTATCGCTGGTGGTGCGGTGATTCTGTTTGGGCTTGTGACTTTAGGAGTGAATCTCCTGCCCCTAGTTGCTGGATTAGGCGTTGGGGGTTTGGCGGTTGCCCTAGGAGCGCAATCAACCCTAGAAAATGTTATTGCTGGACTAGCTTTGTTTTTTGATAAACCCGTTGTAGCTGGAGAACGCTGTGTTTTTGGAGATCAAGAAGGGTTTGTACAATCAATTGGTCTACGATCCATCCGTTTGCAAGGAATTGACGGAACTTTGATTTCTATGCCTAATTCACAATTCTCTCAGTTGTTGTTGACCAATAAGAGTCGATCGGAGAAGCTGTTGTTCAAGCATCAGATCCATTTGTCTTATGAAACCACATCTGAGCAACTGAATGTAGTCCTAGATCGGTTGCATAAATTGTTAACGGATCATGAACAGACTCTTGAGCCGGGTCTGCATGTTCGATGTGTCGGATATAATGAGTATTCCATTGTTATAGAGCTTCAAGCTTACATCAATACGGGCGATATTGAAACCTTTCTCTTGATTCAGGAAGAGCTGCTCTTGAAAGTACAAGAAATTGTTGAAGAAGTAGGAACGGAGTTTGCGATCGGAGTTTGATTCATTAGGATTGCCCACTATGAATTAAAAGCTTAATCATTAACTTAATTCAGGCATTCAGACAAGCTTTTGAAAACAAGAAGGATATTTATAATGTCGAAACTGATTAATAGACTCCGTTCTACCTTGAAAACGAAATCCTCTTGGGTATACTCTTGGGTTGCTCTAATCTCCCTACTAATGGTCTTGTTTCTGCAAACTTCAGTAACAGCAGTGCCAACCCTTCAAAATCCTCTGCAACCCCCTGATACTTCTAGTCCTCAAGCAACAATGAAGAGCTTCATGGAGAATCTTCATAGTTCCCATGAAGCCTTGATGGAAGCCTACGACCAATATATGGAGGAACCAGGACTTTTTCCTTCTGCATCAGTTCAGGAAAAGGCAAATATAGCCCAAGTTTTCTTTGACCGAGCTTCAGAGTGTCTCGACATCAGCCAAGTTGGAGATAGTTTGAAAACAAATGTTAAGACAGAAGTTACCTTACTCCTGAAAGAAGTATTCGATCGTATTGATCTTCCCTATCATAGTGAAATTCCTAATCAGCAAGCCATTTTAGACTTGAGAGAAAAAAATATTGAATTAAATAATTGGAGGGTACCAAAAACCGCAATTGAGATAACTAAGGTGCAAGAAGGAGAACGAGCGGGAGAATACCTATTCTCGCCAGAGACAGTTGCCCAGGCTGCGAATTTTTACCAAACGATCAAGGAAATGCCTTATAATTCTTCCTCTAATTCTAATGCCACAGAGGGCTTTTATGAATTCTATAGCTCGACTCCGGGTCAATTATTGCCGCCAAAATGGTTTGTTTTTCTGCCTAAAAGTTTAGATGCTGTGTTTTGGGATCAAACCCTATGGCAGTGGTTGGGGATGATTATCGTGTTGTTCTTTACCGGATTAATTGTTATTTTTATGTTCAAATGGAATCAAAAAATAACAGCAAAATTTAAGCCGACTAGAAAATACTTGTTTAGAACTATTCCCGCTTGGATCAGTATTGCACTCCTATGGGTCGTTGGTGACTTTATTAATTACCAACTGAATATCACTGGATATGTACTGATATTAAGTCTGGATTTTTTATATTTTTCTTGGTGGGTGATGGTAGCGTTCGTTTTCTTTTTCTTAGCTCAAGCGGTAGGAGAAGTAATCATTCGTTACTTCCGGGAAAACAACGAAAAAATAGATGCAGAATTAATACGAAATTTTGCTGATTTAATTAGTTTAGCCATTGGTGGGATTGTCGTTTTATTTGGTCTTCAAAGAATTGGCCTTAATTTATTTCCCCTATTGGCTGGATTAGGTGTTGGGGGGGTTGCCATTGCTCTAGGCGCAAAATCTACTCTAGAAAATGTGATTGCAGGACTTGCTTTGTTTTTCGATCAGCCTGTAGTTGCGGGTGAAGAGTGTATTTTTGGAGGGAATGAAGGGGCTGTCCAATCTGTGGGTCTCCGTTCCATTCGTCTTCAAGGGGTTGATGGAAACCTAATGTCTATGCCTAATTCAGAGTTCTGTCAATTGCAATTAATCAATAAAAGTCGAGCTGAGAAAAGCTTATTTAAACATAGAATCCACCTGTCTTATGAGACAAAATCTCAACAACTTAAATCAGCGTTGGATAAGTTCCGTAAGCTTTTGGTCGATGATGAAAATATTCTTGAAGCAGGACTTCATGTCCGATGTGTGGGATATAATGAGTATTCTATTGTTGTAGAATTCCAGGCTTACATTGATACGGGTGATGAAGAAGAGTTTCTCTTAATTCAAGAAGGTTTATTGCTGAAGGTGAAACAAGTTGTTGAAGAGGTGGGGACGAAGTTTGCCATGGGTGTGTGATGAATGGAGAGGTATAGGGCTTCATTCTGAGTGTTCCTAGTTGGAATGAGTCAATCCGAGTCGTTTGAATCCAGAGATTTTGTAATAATGGGTAAGTACAGGAATTTCCTGGTGTAAGGGGGTTCTTGTATAATTGATGATGGAGATAGAAGATTATGAGTGATTCAGTGATAGAAAACGCGATCGCAGAAAAGCTAGAACCAACGGCTCCCGATTATACCCATGAGATCGAAGGGGTAATCAGCACCATGATTCCTGAAGGTCAGACGGTGCAAGCAGGCCACGATCCCCAGGAAGGGTATTTGTGGAAGTTCCAATATGGGACAGTTGAGGTGTATGTGCAACTGACAGGTCAAACGGATGATGATACGTTAACGGCCTGGTCTTATGTTCTCTCTTTACCGGCCAAAGAGGAACCTAAGTTGATGCGTAAGCTGTTGGAAATGAATTGGCTGGCAACGTTTGAGGCCCATTTTGCGATTGTGGATAACCGGGTGGTGGTGGTCGCGACGCGCACGGTTGCGGAATTATCCCCTGGGGAAATTGCGCGAGCGATTACGTTGGTGGCCAATATCGCTGATGATAATGATGAAGCTTTGATGGCTGAGTTTGGACAGTAGGGTTGGTTAAACGTTGGCGGTTTATTCCCCTAATTGAGGAGTCAGGCCGATCGCAAATGGCGATCGATCGCTGGCTCTGGAAACAGCATCAGCAGGGCAATTTGCCGCCTATTTTGCGGTTTTATACCTGGAATCCGGCGGCGATTTCTCTGGGATATCACCAAAAACACTGGCCTGAATCTTGGCAGAGTTTGCAGTGGCAAGGAAAACCAGTCGAGTTAGTGAAACGACCTACGGGGGGGCGCGGGGTTCTCCATCAGGGTGATTTAACGTATGCGGTGGTGTATTCTGGACGGTTTGCCAATCGAGTGGCGGCCTATGAGCAGATTTGTGAGTTTCTGATTCGCGGGTGGCGATCGCTCGGTTTTGAACTGCACTATGGTTCAGCCGGTCGCGGTTATGCCCAAGTTCCCAACTGTTTTGCCACCGCTACAGGAGCAGATTTAGTCTTAGAATCGGGCTACAAGCTCATCGGTAGCGCTCAAGTTTGGCAGGGTTCCACCGTGCTGCAACATGGCTCTATGCGGCTTAATGGCGATCGCCAACTCTGGCATCAAGTGTTTTCTGAATCCATCCCCGAAGCTCCACCCGGTTTAGCGGATCTGAGTCTCTCTTCTCTCGTCGAGACATTCACCCAAGCAGCCTGCGAAACCTTCGAGATGGAGATTGAGGTACAACCCTTATCCGAACAAGAGTGGGAAGACATTAGAGCGCCAAGCCTTTGACATACTCACCGTCCTAAAGGAGCGGTGATTCTTGACGCTTCACTGACTGATGCTACCGTTCGCCCAGCGTCGCCGCAGGCGATAGTAGTCTTACTTGCGTCTCTGCGTCCGTTTCAAGTCTCCCAATGCCCTATGGCGACTTTTTTCTATATTCTTTGCTGCATTCTCATCTCGGTCGTGTTCAGTGCCACAATTGAGGCATCGAACCGACCGAATTTTTAGATCGAGCTTGCCCCATTTGTAGCCGCACTCAGAACAGATCTGGCTAGTCGGTTCCCATCGATTGATGATGTGAAACGCTCTGTCAAACTTCTGAGATTTTGCCTCACAGAGATCTCTAAACTCTCTCCAACCTTGCCAACTAATAGACCTCGCAAGCTGGCGATTCTTGACCATGCCTGATACGTTCAAATCCTCTAAAACAATCGTTTGGTTTTCACGAACAATCTTAGTAGATAGTTTGTGCAAGAAATCTTTGCGCGTATCTGAAATACGATGGTGTAGTTTAGCCATCTGAAGACGAGTTTTATTTCTCCGGTTTGAGCCTTTTTGCTGACGAGCTAGTTTCTTCTGAAGCTTGTGAATTTTGCGATCTGCCTTTGAGTAGTCAGGGCTGACAGCCTTAGAGCCATCAGACATTACGGCAAATGTCTTGATCCCTAAATCAATTCCGATACTTTGGTTTTTCGCATCGACATGAATGGGTTCAATCTCTACCACAAAGCTGAGAAAATAGCGGTTAGAGCAATCTTTGATAACCGTTACAGAACTTGGGTCAGACGGCAACTCTCTAGACCAAATTGGCTTTAGAGGGCCTATTTTAGCTAAAAATACTTCTTTTTCTTTGATGGAAAACGCTGCTTTTGTAAACGTTGCAGACTGATCGTATGTCTTTTTCTTAAACTTGGGTTGACCTACTTTTTTACCTTTTCGCTTTCCCTTTAAGGAATTGAAATAGTTTTTGTAGGCGGCATCTAACTGCTTAAGAGATTGCTGCAACGGAACGGATGAAACACCAGAGAGCCAGCTTCTAGTCTCAGTCTTCTTTGCCTGAGTCAACATCGCAGAAAGTTTGTTGTACCCAGGGTATTTATCGGACTTACTGAAAGCTAAAGCGTCGTTCCACACCACCCGAACACAGCCAAACAACTGAGCTAGGCTCTGTCGCTGTTGGTCGGTTGGATAGAAACGGTATTGATATCTCGCTTTCATTACTGGTGCTAAAATTGGTCTGTAAATGCTATTGGGTTAGCTCCATTGGAGGTGCGCCAATAGAAGTTCTAAAGCAGTACATTAGAGAACCAGAAAAGCCGTCCTAGAAGGACGGGGTTTTAGACCCATTCTTCTGATAAAAAAAACAATGCAGACTGCAATAAACAGCCTGCACACTAATTTGGAACACGACTTAGCATCAAAGGAGCAGAGATCCTCAAAGCCTTACTATCTCTGAGGAGTTGAGTCTTATGTATTAATCTCAACTCACCCTAGGTTCAAGCAACTCATAAAGATTCATCTCAAGGATAGGCAAACCCGAAGGTCAGACTAAACAGGACAATGATGACTCTGATGCTTCTACTATGACCGACCTTAGAGAAAGTGGGTAGGTTTGTGTAAGCAAGATTCACAGAAGCGATCATCTTAACTCAGGAGTGGCTTATGTGGTGATTCCATACACAATTGCCCTCAGTGGCAATTCTGACGGTATTAATAAAGAATAGAAGAAGACTCTGGTTCGGTTTGAGCCGCCGTCTCACCTCCAATGTGTTGTTTCTTCGTGTAATCTGATGAACCAGATGCAGTTTATCCAATCCTTTGCCAATCTTACCCCTCGGCGACAAGAAGTGCTGCTGAAAGTCTTAGCGGGGGAAGAGGATACGGCGATCGCCGAACAGCTTTATATTCAACCGGTGACGGTACGCAAACATATCCAACATATCTGTGATGCCTTTTTGGGAACCGTCGATCCTCAAGAATCTGGATATTCCCGTCGCGGAGAATTAATTGCCCTGATCGCCAAATACCGTCCAGAGTTAATTGGGGAAGCGCTGAAAACCAACCGGGAAAAGCAACCCCAGAATCATCATATCCTGCTCAGTTACTATCAAAGTCCCACCGATCCTCCCTTAAGCCTGATTTCCCAACTCTACGAAACCCTCAAAAATTCTGGCTATACCGTAACCTTAGTCGATAACTGCCTGCGGATGGCCAAAAATGGGTTGCAACAGATTTACCGAGAACTGAATACCTGTGAAGAATTGGTATTGTTGCTCTCACCCTTGTCTGCGGTGAGCGAGATGATTACCGAAGAGGTGCGAATTGTCAAGTCCTTACAAGAATCTCGTCAGCAGGGACTGCCCCATATTATTCCCCTGGAAATCAACCATTCCTTTAGCCTGCTCAACCATGATTTGCGGGGCTATTTACAGGACTTACCTCGGTTAAAATGGCGATCGCCAGAAGACACCCCCAGATTAATTAAAAGCTTATTGCAACTGCTCAAAGAGGGCGATCGCCAGCCAGTCACGGATATCTCCTCCCCTGAGCAACCCTCCACTAACCCCTACGCCATCCTACCCAAATCTCCCCCCCAACCCATTGCTGAACCGGAGATCCCCAGAGGACAAGTGGAGCTGGCCTCCGCATTCTACATCGAACGGCCCCGAATAGAAACGCGATGTTATGAGGCGATCGAAAAACCCGGAGCCTTAATTCGCATCAAAGCTCCCCGACAAATGGGCAAAACCTCCCTCCTCGCTCGCATCCTACACCATGCCTCCACCATTGGCTACGCCACCGTTCCCCTCAGCTTCCAACTCGCCGATAGCAAAGTCTTCACCGAACTAGAACCCTTCCTCAAATGGTTTTGCGCCAATATCAGCCTGCAAATCAACCTCCCCGTCAACTTTGAAGATCATTGGAACAGCATTTTTGGAGCCAAAGTTGCCTGCAAATCCTACTTTGAAAACTACATCCTTCCCCACTGCCAAAACCCCCTCGTTTTAGGCTTAGATGAAGTCGATGTCGTTTTCTCCTTCCCCGACATCGCCTCCGACTTTTTTAGCCTCCTGAGAGCCTGGCATGAAGAAGGAAAAAACCGCGACATATGGAAAAAACTGCGCCTAGTCGTCGTTCACTCCACAGAAGTCTATGTTCCCATGAGCATTAACCAATCTCCCTTCAATGTCGGCTTACCCATTGAACTCCCTGAATTTCCTCCAGACAAAATTCTAGAACTCGCCCATCGTCACGGCTTAGATTGGACAATCTCAGAAGTCAATCAACTCATGTCCATGGTAGGGGGACATCCCTACTTAGTCCGACTCGCCCTCTACCATATTGCTCGCAATGAAATGACCTTAAAAACCGTCCTCGAAACGGCTGCCACCGATGCCGGTTTATATAGCGATCATTTAAGGCGACACTTATGGAATCTACACTATCATTCCCTCTTAAAAGAAGCCTTAAAAAAAGTCGTTGAGAGTGCCCAAGCCGTCCAACTCGAATCCATACAAGCCTTTAAACTCCACAGCATGGGATTAATTGATTTACAAGGTCATAAAGTTGTGCCTCGATGTAATTTATATCGTCAATATTTTCGAGTGCAACTCTCTTGAAAAATTAAAAAATTAGGGGTGTTATCTATGGGGTATTATGAATAACGTATTTACCAGAATGTATGAATATCAATTTGGCGGTAGCCTACCGCTTAATTCTCCAACTTATGTCGTCCGTCAAGCCGATGCCGATTTATTTCGCGGAGTCCTCGCCGGAGAATTTTGCTATGTTCTCAACTCTCGGCAAATGGGTAAATCTTCCTTACGAGTCCGCACCATTGAATTACTCAGAAATCGAGGAATTCTTTGCGGAGTTGTAGATTTAACCGCTATTTTTAGCCGCAACATTACCGCCGAAGAATGGTATGCTGCTTTTGCCTATTCCGTCTTGAGTAGCTTTAATTTAGCCGATAAAATCAACCTACCAAAATGGTGGCGCGATCGCCTCTCATTTTCCCCCGTTGAACGGCTGCGATTATTGTTAACTGAAGTCATTCTCAGTTGCATTTCTCATGATATTGTTATTTTTGTAGATGAAATCGATAGTGTATTAGGCTTAAAATTCCCAGTCGATGATTTTTTTGGACTCATTTTATCTTGTTATCAAAATCGAAAAAAGAACCCAGAATATCAACGAATAACTTGGGTATTATTAGGGGTGGCAAGTCCATCAGAACTAAGTTCTAATCCTAACTTTAGTCCCTTTGATATTGGTCGAGAAATTCAATTAACCGGATTTCAATTTCAAGATTGTTTAGGATTAGCGGAGGGATTGGTTATGAAAGCAAGAGATCCGCAAAAAGTCTTGAACGCGATTTTAGATTGGACAGGTGGCAAACCTTTTTTAACGCAAAAACTTTGTCATTTGGTTGCTAATAATGATGAATTTATTGCTATAAACCAGGAACATCAAAGAGTCGATCGGTTAGTTCACTCCAAAATTCTCCATAATTGGGAAGCTCAAGATGAACCAGAACACCTGAGATCGATTCGCGATCGCCTCCTAGAAAGTCCGAACAAAAAATCATTATTAGAGTTATATTGGCAAATCTTACAAAAAGGAGAAATTCCTTCAGAAGAAAGTCGAGAACAAACGGAGTTACGCTTGAGTGGCTTGGTTGTAAAATTACCTTTTGGTCATCAATCTGCTCGCCCTATTCTTAAAGTTTATAACAAAATTTATGCCTATACATTTAATAGAGACTGGCTTCATAAATGCCTAGGATATAGCCCAAATAAAACGCCCAAAACAGTAACACAAAAACAATTATCAGATGAACAGAAGCTTTACGATCATCTGCTCTATTGGGTGCAACAAGAATCTCCGGCTGTGATGATTCAAAGAGTCTATAAATTGTTAATTGAAGTCATTGGATATCCAGATATTGAAATTAGTACCGTTCTTCGACGGTTGATCATTCAAGTCACCGAACAGAATAAATTCAATAAAATATTAAATCGATGTTTTTATATTTTGATTAACCACTGGCAAATTCGATCCTCATCTAAAATTGCAATTGTGGGGTTAATTGGTCTGTTCAATAATCAAAAACAGTATCGATACTCCTATTCAGCTCCCTTACCTAAATATGTTGAGCAACTGAAAATAAGGATCGATCATTTCTGTGAAAGCCATGAATACAAAATGATTGAAAAGCTATTTGTTGAGCCTATTATTCATGCCACAGTAAAAGAATTTGAGGAAACTGAAGATTATCAAGTTTTGCGAATTCTAATTGAAAATAAATCAAGTTCTCAATCTAAATTGTCTCCAGTTTTCAATTCTCCACTCAAAACACAAATTTATCGATATCCTTATCTTTATCGCTATTCCCTAGTCGCATCCAACAGTTCTAGGGAACATCAACAGATGCTGCAAGAAATTCAATCAGAACGGCAATGGGAATTTGAACTGAGTCTTTCCCAGTATGCAACTTATTTAATTAAAAAAATATCTGGATTAAATAGCCAAAAACCCTTGTCTAATCCGACTCTTCTGAGTGATCAAGATCTGTATCTAGCTATTAAACAGTTTACGGGTAAAGTCGAAGGTGATTCGAGCTATAAAGATTTAGCTAGAAATTTTTTAGAGCATACGGAAACGGTGGAGTCTTATCAAGAATTTAAGGAGCAGTTTTATCATTATATTATTACAGCAATTGATTCTGATTCTCAGTCTCAACATTTTGATTTTAAATTAAGACATAAACTCAAGAGCTTATTACCGGAACAGGATCATCAAGGGTTTAATTCCCTTTTACTCAACCAAACTTGTGAGAAATTATTGAAATTTTTGATTGAGAGTCCCCACGATCCTAATCACTATATTTTTGTGAACTTGATTGCTAATTTGGGAGAGTTAAAGACCAGTGCTTTGTTGCTGAAGATTGTGTTGATTTCGGGGCAAAGTCAATCCAATTTAGGAGAGCAATTGTTTCAATGGTTCAATTATTATGAGTCTAAGCCTATCGATCAAATTCAATGGTTTGTCAACTTTTTGGAAAATATCAATGTTGCCTTAGTAATTAACAATGAAACTCTCGATGTTTCGTCCATTCAAGCCTATCTTAAATAGCTCTGTTTTTGGTGATTGGATTATGGAATTAATAGAATTGCAAAACTCTATCTTCTATGCAACTGAATATGAACAGGCTAACGATCCAAATACTGACCCTAAAGTTTTGCGATCGCTCGCCTCCCATGACGATCCCAAAGTTCGCGCTCTGGTGACCTCGAATCCCAATACCCCCAGCGATGTCCTCTTTGAACTGGGTGTAGCCTTTCCAGAGCGACTCCTGAATAATCCGATTTTCTCTCTCTTAAGTCTAGAAAACCCCTATTTTATCGCCGATCTTTCTCTACAAACCCAACTTAGTCTGTGTACCCTAGAGAGCTATTATCCTTATCTACAAAATGCCCTTGACCAAATCTCTAGCCACCACATCAAAGGGTCTATTGCCGAAAACCCAGATACTGCCATTACCATCTTGGAACTGATGGCCACTGATGGGAGCGATTTCATTCGAGAACAAGTAGCGAAAAATCCAAATACACCCCCCTCTACATTAGAAAAATTAGCTCAAGATTCCAAGGATTCGATCAAAGTTGCAGTTGCTAAAAATCTCAAAACTCCAGTTGCTATTTTAGAAAAATTAGCTCAAGATTCCGAGGATTCGATCAAAGTTGCAGTCGCTGAAAATCCCAATACACCCCCATCTACATTAAAAAAACTAGAACGCGAATGTGCAGTGGTTTTAGCTCTATTGCAATGTCCTGAATTACCAGAGTCGGTATTAACGGAGATTGCCCACTCTCCTCATTTTCAAGTGCGTTGGTACTTAGCCGGTTATCCCCATTGTCCAAAACCGATTTTAGCCCAACTTAGCGAAGACCCCAATTTTAGCGTGCGCTGGGTGTTAGCAGCTCATCCTGACTTACCCGAAAGCTTACTTCAGAAACTAGCAAATGATCCTGAATCCGATGTTCGTCATGCGGCTCAAAAACGGCTATCTACTCCATAGATCTGATGAGTGGATACAAGATGATTGACGCGCAGACGCTAGAAAATTGCCTTTTGTTCAAGGGTTAATTGCAGCTTAAAACCAGGTTTGAATCATGAATATGCCTCCCGATATTGAACGACTCGTCAGTGGGTGTTTGTTGCGGTTGCGGATGAAGTCTCCGTTTTTTGCGACTCTAGCTTTGTTTACGAATATCTCAGTTACGAAAACTGTGCCTACAGCAGCGACGAATGGTAAGGATATTTTCCTGAATGCTGATTTTTTTCGGGGTTTATCGGTTCCAGAAATGGATGGGGTGTTCTTGCATGAAGTGCTTCATGCTGCGTTGCGCCATGTGATTCGTCGGGGTACGCGGGAACCTCTGGTGTGGAATATTGCGGCGGATATTGTGGTGAATGGGATGGTGCTTCAACAAGCGGGTATAGCGGGTATAGCGTTGCCACCCGGACATATTCGCGATATGTCTCTGGAGGATTTGAGTGTGGAGGAGGTTTATGAGTTATTGTGCAAGCAGGCGAAAAGCTATGGGTTGGGCGATCGCGATTTGTTAGATCCAGACGGTTCAGGGACTCTATCCCAAGACCAGAAAACGACCTTAGAGACCTATTGGCAAGCAGCGATGCATAAGGCGATGACGATCGCCAAAACCCAAAACGCAGGCAAGCTTCCGGCCGGTTTTTCGCGGGAATGGGATAGCCTGAAGGAAGCGCAGTTAGATTGGCGATCGCATCTTTGGCGCTATCTCGTAAAAACTCCGACCGATTTTCAAGGCTTCGATCGCCGGTTCATCGGTCGCGGTCTATACTTAGAAACCCTAGAGGGAGAAACCGTGCATGTATTTGTCGCAGTGGACACCAGTGGCTCCATTGGCGGTGAAGAACTCAGCCTATTCATGAGTGAAATCAAGGGAATTCTCGGATCGTATCCCCATCTCAAATGTGAATTATATTATGCCGATGCTGACGTTTACGGCCCCTATACCCTAGATAAAACCGGCCCATTACCCAAACCCGTCGGCGGTGGCGGAACCTCATTTTGTCCCTTTTTCGAGAAGATTGAAAACCGTGAAAATTGGCACGATAGTCGCGTCTGTGTCTATCTGACGGATGGTTACGGGAACTTTCCCAACCCCGCTCCCGACTATCCAGTGTTGTGGGTGGTGACTCCAGGCGGATTAGACTTAAGTCACTTTCCGTTTGGGGAAGCCGTGCGCTTGTTATCCACTGGATGAGCCAAATTTTAAGTTAAATGTCAATTTTTATCAAAAAGTGCAACATTCGGGCACGTCGGCTGAAGAGTTTGGCAAATTAGAAAAAGGAAGGGATAAAACGGCTCAATCCTGACTCACCTGCCATCTAGGTGGACTGTCATTGTAAACCTCACCCTCTTAACCGTTGAGATAACCATGAAATTTAACTATTACACCTTTTGGCTACCCCTATGGGCTTATCTTAATCAACCCTTGTTCAACTCAGAGTCTCCCATGGTCTGGAGTCTGAATCAATTTTGGTATCGCTATCAATTAACCCTTCTGGAGCGATGCTGGCAGATTAGTTATCAGGAGGGACATCCCCAGGCTTGAGCGCCCCATGCTGGTAAGGAAGAATCAGTAAAGGGTGGGCAGGGCAAGAATTGCCGCACTCTAAACATATAGCGCTTTCCGCTTCGCGGACATGAACGCGCTAGGGAATAGGGAATAGG
>NZ_JAQOSO010000050.1 GCF_030068505.1 Roseofilum capinflatum BLCC-M114 | reverse complement strand
AAGCAAAGATTTTGCTTTTGTTGTGGTATAATTTGTGAAAATGAAAACCCCCTGCGGGAGAAGGGGAGCAGAAGTCCCTCTCCCTTGGGAGAGGGATATAGGGAGAGGGCATTTCCTGTTGCACAACTCATTTAGACTAGCTATATGATCGAATCATGTTGAGGAGTGAGCGATGAAAATTAAGTCTATCTTACTAAGAAGTTTTTATGGATTCTTGTTATTCGGGTTCAGTTTCTTGCCTGGGTCAGTAAGACCTGCTCATAGTGCCGAGAAGATGTATTTGACCTATGGGCCGTTAGAGTTTGCCATGTCGGTTGATGCTCTGGATACGTTTGCGAAAACGGGGGAAATTACTCCCGATTTTCAGTTTTATGCCCAATTTATGGAGCCGGAAGAGCTGAATGAGTTGCAACAGTTACTGCAACAAAGGTTTAATTTAAGTGCGGTGGCTGTTTCTCAGATGACTTATACCGCGATCGGAGAAGCGGTATTGAAACGGTTAGGATATTTGGTGCAAACCCAGAAGCGGCAAAATGGGTTTTATGCTCTTAGATCTGCATTGATTTTAGCGGCTGACGATCCAGAGGGATTAACGTTGGTCAATATTATGCGCTATTTTCCCAGTCAAGGGATTCGGATTAATACGAGCGTGATTTTTGAATTGCAGAATATTTTAGCAACGTTTTTTCAGTACCGAAATTCTGCGGTCAAAACGATTACTGAACAAGCGAATGCTGAGGCGATCGCCAATCCCCTCCCCCATTCCCTACCGGATATCCTGCAACCTGGCCCCTTCAGAGTTCGAGAACAGAATTTAATCATCAAAACCCGTCAGCTTACAGAGTCGGATATTGACCTCTATTTACCGGAAAATCAAGAACAACCGGTTCCTTTGATTGTGATTTCCCATGGATTTGGATCGACTCGGAGTAACTTTGTTTACCTAGCGAACTATCTGGCTTCCTATGGGTTTGCTGTGGCGATTCCCGAACATATTGGCTCTAACTTAGTTTATCGCCAAGCCCTGTTAGGCGGTTGGTTAAATACCGAAATTTATCCCGATGAATTTGTGAATCGTCCCTATGATATCAAAAAAATGTTAGATGAATTGGAAACCTTACAAGCACAAGGAGTTTCTTGGGCCCAGGAAATTAATGTGCAAAATGTGGGTGTTTTAGGACATTCCTTGGGGGCAACGACGGCTTTATCCTTGGCTGGAGCTGAGTTGAATCGAGAACGCTTGAGCCAAGCATGTACCCTGGATAATCCGATGTTAAATGTGTCCATTTTCTTGCAATGTCGTGCCAATAGCATAGATCTGGATCGACCCAAGTTACACGATCCTCGCGTTCAAGCGGCGATCGCCGTTTATCCTCTCAGTAGTGTCATTTTTGGCCCAGAACAAATTGGCAACATTGAGATTCCGACTCTGCTCATGGCCAGTAGTCATGATATCGTGACCCCGGTGGTCACTGAACAAATTTATCCCTTTTTATGGCTCCAACATCCAGAAAAATATCTAGCCTTAATGGTTCCTGGTAGCCATTTTTCGGTCAGCGCTCCAACGGAAAATAATAATCCCTTTACTCCAGAATCGGCCCAAGAAAAGCCGAGAGATAATACTCTCGGCATTAATGCCATGAAAAGTTTAAGTTTAGCCTTCTTTCAGGGCTATTTACATGAAGATGAGTCCTATCTTCCCTACCTCAGTGCCAGTTATGCCCAAACCCTGAATGGAGAAACCCTACAACTAAATTTAATTCGCTCTTTAGAGGTCGAACAATTAGAGCAAACCTATGGACAAGAATTACCCATTCCCGTGGTTAAACCAATCAGTTCAGAGTAATGAGTAATGAGTAATGAGTAGGGGCGGGTTATACCCAAATCTTGTAGACTGACAACTATTTTTGTATTCATGTCCGCTTGCGGAAACCCGCACGAACCCACCATGTCTCTACAGTACACAGAAAGTAGCAACCATTTAAGGATTTGATATAAATATTGACAAGAAATTGTTATGGAGAGTATAATAGTAAGTCTGTGTAAAAATAAAAAATAGAGGAAATTTCGATGTCACGATACCGAGGCCCGCGCTTACGGGTAACCCGGCGCTTGGGGGACTTACCTGGTTTGACTCGTAAATCTTCTCGACGGGCATACCCCCCTGGTCAACATGGTCAGGCTCGGAAGAAGAAGTCAGAGTATGCTATCCGTCTAGAGGAGAAACAAAAGCTGCGCTATAACTATGGTCTGAGCGAGAAGCAGCTTCTACGCTATGTGAAAAAAGCCCGTCGGATCACGGGTTCTACGGGGCAAGTGCTGCTGCAACTGCTAGAAATGCGCTTAGATAATACCGTATTTCGCCTGGGCATGGCTCCCACAATTCCCGCAGCTCGCCAGTTGGTCAACCATGGTCATGTAACGGTGAATGGTCGTCCGGTGAGCATTGCCAGTTATCAGTGTAAACCAGGTGAGGAAATTGCGGTCAGAGATCGCGATCGCTCCCGTAAACTGGTAGAAGCCAATCTGCAATATCCGGGTTTAGCCAACATTCCCAGCCATTTAGAATTTGACAAGGCCAAAATGACCGCTAAAGTCAATGGCATAATTCAACGGGAATGGGTTGCTCTACAAATCAATGAGCTACTGGTGGTGGAATACTACTCCCGTCTGGTATAAGCCAATCTGCCAGAGCAAAAGCAATCGGTTTAGGGGCGGAGAATTCTTCGCCCTTTTCAATACTGATACAGCACTTGGCGCTGTTGTGGTGTACAGTCTTAAAGGCTCAAAGCCATGTACCACAACCCTATTCCCTATTCC
>NZ_JAQOSO010000049.1 GCF_030068505.1 Roseofilum capinflatum BLCC-M114 | reverse complement strand
GTTTCGTTCCTCAACCCAACCTACACTCTTACTCACAATTTTAAGCTTGCCGGTCTAGTAGGGTGGGCAGTGCCCACCTTACACATTGAGTTACATCATGTCTCATTGTTATTTAAATTGACTATATAGCTAGTCTAAATGAGTTGTACAACGGGAAATGCCCTCTCCCTCAATCCCTCTCCCAAGGGAGAGGGACTTTTTTCCCCTTCTCCCTTCGACTTCGCTCCCTTCGACTTCGCTCAGGGCAAGCAGGACAGCGCCTGCGGGAGAAGGGGGTAGGGGGATGAGGGGCAGCCATTACACAACTCATTTAGGTTTGCTATAACTAGAGATAGGGTGGGCGCTGCCCACCCTATTTCTTTTGTGGGGTTAACTATTAATGAATTATTAATTACGGGTTATTTTTTCCATAATCCAAGCTTAATCCAAGACCGATACAGTCAGAATGGCAAAATCCGATCGCTCAACTGGCTAACCATGACACTCCAACGCAGACAATTTTTATTATTCCTGGGAGCAACCGCGACTACCGTTGCTTGCGGTTCTTTGGGACAACAGGGAGGTTCCGCTTCTGTAACCAGAAGTTCAGCTACGGCAGTTTCCTCCCCTAAAGCTTTAGGCTTAAAGTTCCAACCGGTAAAATATCCTTGTCCCCTATCCTATGAAGGGCTACCGATCAATCGACAGAAGTCTTTGTACAATACCTATGAAGTCGTTGATGATATTGTGCTGCCTGAAGGATACACCTATGATGTGATTGGTTCTTGGGGGGACAAACTCGGCAATTCTCGGTTTGGATATAACAATGATTACCTCTCCTTTATTCCCACGGGGCGAGATACGGGCTTTTTAACCATTAATTTTGAATATGTGAGTGTTCCCACTTGGGAGCAAACCTATCCGATGGTGATGGGTAAATCTCTGCCCTCAAAAGTGCTGCCCGCACTGGAAAAAGCGGGAAGTGATGGCATTAATGCCTTTGAGTTAAGCGATCGCGCTTTGAAGGCTGAATTTTATGAGTTCTTTAAGGAAACCTTAATCGATCAAGGCATTGGCGTGATTTCTCTGCGTCGCGAGGCCAATGGGCAATGGGTGCGAACCTATTCCCCCCAAGACCGCCGGATTACCGGGATCTCTGGCTTAGAGGATGGCAACTATCTGCGAGCAACTGGCCCCGCCGTGAGTATTTTCCGGAAGCGTCAGGGCATGGGTTATATTGATACCCTGAGCGATAAAATTATTGGTACATTTAATAATTGTGCTGGGGGAACCAGTCCTTGGGGTACGGTCTTCAGTGCGGAAGAGAATTTCCAGAATTTTGTCCCGGAAGGGGTTTATGCCGATGGTACGTCTTTGCATCCCAAGGAAAAACCGGTTAAACGCGATGAGTTTGATGGCCAAGGGAACCCCTTTGGGTTAGCAGGAAATAAGTATGGTTGGATGGTGGAAGTTGATCCAGCCAATGGTAATGATTATGGAACTAAGCATACTTGGTTAGGACGGTTCCGCCATGAAGCGGTAGGTATTCGGGCCGAAGCGGGTAAACCGTTGGTGGTGTATTCTGGATGCGATCGCCGGGGGGGTCATGTCTACAAGTTTGTCAGTACAGGACTGGTGCGTAATCCCCAGGATAAAGCCAACTCGCGCCTCCTCAATGATGGAATGCTGTATGCGGCTAAATTTAATGGGGATGGAACCGGATCTTGGATTGCCCTAAAAGCCGATACTCCCGTCAATCCTGACCTGCCGAGCGACTATCATGGCGGTATGATTCCCCTACCGAATCGCGATCGCACCCAAGGAGGATTTGAAAAAATCGAACAGGATGGGGCGATCGCCGTCTTCAAGCAAAAATTCCCCACCCTCGGCGACCTGTACCACGGCAATACCCCAGAAGAAGTGCAAGGAGCCATCCTTATTGATGCTCACTTCGCCGCTAACGCAGCCGGAGCCACCTGTACCGCTCGCCCCGAAGATACCATGATCCGTCCGGGAGATGGGGCACTCTTCATCGCCTTCACCTCCGGTAGTCCCGGCGGAGATGGGGGGGCCCATAAAGCCGTCTTCTCCAACTCCAAAGGAGAAAGTCACGAACACGGCTGGATCATGCGTCTGGAAGAAACCGGTAACGATCCCGCCTCCATGACCTTCCGGTGGGACAACTTCGCCATGGGTGGAGAAGCCACCGAAGGCGGAATGGGCTTTTCTAACCCGGATAACCTGGAATTTGATGCCCAAGGCAACCTGTGGATGGTTACCGATATGTCTACCTCTAAGCACAATAGTCCCGTGCCGGCTGGCCGGGTTGATGAACAACGCAACTATATCAGTCAATCCAGTTTGCGGGGTATTTTTGGCAACAATTCCGTGTGGTATATTCCCCTCTCTGGCGAACATGCAGGGGAAGCCTATCCCTTTGCCCTCTCTCCCATGGAAACCGAATCCTGTGGCCCGTTCTTCACAGAGGATCGCAAAACCCTATTTCTGGCGATTCAACACCCTGGAGAACTCTATGGAATGCGGCAAAATATGGCATCCGAAACCCGTGAGTTTTCTATGATGACCACCGATGGCCAAGAGTTCATGCAAACGCGCACCGTGCCTCTGGGATCTAACTGGCCGGGTAAAGGGCCCAATGATCCGCCTAAACCCTCTGTGGTGGCGATACGTCGGGTGAATAATCAAGCCCTAATTTAAGCAAAGTTTGTTCTCACAGCTTACCCATTACCTGTTACCTATTACCCCTCTTCTGTCACTCTGGGAAATTCTTACGAATTTCCCAGAGTGACAGCCCGCGATCGCGAAGCGTTTCATGTCGGCGACAGCCGAAAACGGAGTTTTA
>NZ_JAQOSO010000048.1 GCF_030068505.1 Roseofilum capinflatum BLCC-M114 | reverse complement strand
TCTGCTCCCCTTCTCCCGTGGGAGAAGGGGTTGGGGGAAGAGGGCACACCTTCATGTTGCCCAGGGTTGTGCCCTCTCTCTAAATCTCTCTCCCCAGGGAGAGAGACTTCTGCTCCCCTTCTCCCGTGGGAGAAGGGGCTGGGGGAAGAGGGCACACCCTGATGCCCATAATGGGATTGAAATTGCTCTAGTGCCCAGTCGGTGATGTTCTCCTGGCGGTTTCCGTTTTCGTCGTAGCGATAGAGAGGAAGACATTGGGAACCACCTTGAGGGAGAAGATCTGAGATGTATTGAGTGGCAAGATGAAAAAAAGGAATTTCGCTGCCCATTTTCATCCAAATTGATATATTTTCTGATTGTGAATCAGGATAAATACTAAACCACTGATAAGTCATGCCATTAAAATGGCGATCAAAATAGAGATATTGCTTGGTGTAGGGACGATAGAGACTGCGGACAATGCAGCCTTGGTCAAACTGCTTAACAATTCTCCTTTGCAAATATTTAGTCAACTCTCGATCCCATTTAATCTGGTTGCGCTCAGGATGATCTGGATCAGCCAGTGTTCTCTGATAAGTATCTACAAAAAACTGCATCTTCTCCGAGAGCGTCTTATCCGAAAAATCATACACCCACTCATCGCGCTGAGTTGCAATACCTCTGGAAAACAACTGAAAAACAGCCTCTTGAGAGCGCCCTGCCTTCACCTCCTTATCCACCAACGGCAACAACTGATCAAAATCATTATCTGTCAACTTAATCCAATTCTGCTTTTTATCCGGCTGAATATGCTTAAACTCGAATTGCTCAAACTTGCGACTGGCTAAAACTGCTAATTTTTCCTCCACGGTTTGCAGTTCAGACGCGCTCCAATAATGAATAGAGCAAGGATGAGCATCAGATGATTCTCGTTTGACCAAAAATCCAAGCGCCACCCCAACTTTAATCCCAAACACATTCCCCGTTTTATCCCCAGCGCGGATATTGCCCCCCAAGTCAATCAGATAAATATCTCTAAACTCGCGCTGCACGACTTTGCGAAAGCCATCAAACGTTAAAGCATTGATAAACGAGGAGTTAGTGACAAACGTGATAATCCCATTTTTGCTAATTCGATCGGTTGCCCAACGGTAAAAGCGCACATACATATCATAAAGGGCGTTTTGATTCTGTGCTGTTCCCTGTTTCACATAGGTTTCTCGAATCCGTTGGTCGATCGCCCGATAAACCCGATTGGCATTATTATCATTAAAACTCTCTTGCCAAGCATTATAAGGCGGATTGCCAATAATCACCGAAATCTCCCGGTCGTTTTGCCGTTGAATGCGCTCGGTGTTCTCCAACGTCATGGCAAACAAATCCATCTGCTTATAATCGTAGGCCGTATGATCCAGCGTATCGACAAAACAAATATTCTCAAACTCCAGATACTCCCCCATCTTCTGCTGATAGGTGTACTCAATATTCAAGTTGGCAATATAATACGGCAGAATCGCCACCTCGTTACAGTGAATCTCGTTTAAATACTTGTAGCGCAACTGGTGAGCAGGCAAATATTCAATCAATTCGGTAATAAACGTCCCCGTGCCCGTAGCGGGATCTAAGATCTCTACCCCTTCATCCCCCAAAACCTTGCCAAAATGTTGATGCAGCAAATAGTCCGTACTCTCGATCATGAACCGGACAATTTCATTGGGGGTGTAGACGATGCCCAGGCGATCGGCTGCCTTGGGATTATAGGCTTTATAAAAGTTCTCGTAAACGACTTTGAGAAACTTCTGCTTCTCATGATGGTTAGCAATATTGGCCGCACTGCGCCGAATCACCGCATAATAATGTTCAATGCTGCCTAATGTATTCCGTCTCACTGCTCCCGTGAAAAAGGTTTGCACCACTTCCGACAAGGTGCGAGCAATGTTATTCTCCCGATGAAACTGGGACTCATTAAAAATATTGGTAAAAATATCCTCAGTTAAGATGTGCTGGATGATCATTTCTCGCACATCTTCCAAACTAATTTCCGGATTAATGGAATTGCGGCAAATTTGCAGAAATTTATCCCGTTTTTCCTGGAAGTTCTTGTTATTTTGCGAAGCCTGTGATATATTCTCTCTTAACTGTACTAATATTGCGGGCACGTCTTGCTTAAACTGCTCCAGAGCCTCCCGAAACCCTTTCACCTCCGGACGCTCATAGTCGATAAACCGTTGCAGGAGTTGGTCTAGAGCCTCGACATCCTGCATGGAGACGCGCAACTGTTCCGAGTCTCCCTGAATCAAAACAGCCGTTTGCGAGTCCTCAAAAATGATATTATCCCTGGGATAGCCCTTGGTAAATTTTTTCTCAATCTCCTCATCGAGATTATCATACTCATCCTTACTTTCCCAATATCCCCAGTCCAGGCGCAGGGCATCTTTCACCGTCCCATCCGGGTACAGGAGCTTACCATTTTTGGTCGCATACTCCAATTCTGGAATGAGGCGAAAGTCTTTTGTTTTACAATAGTCTCCCAATAATTTCTGAAACGCGCCCCGAATAGAAGACTCATTCCGAGAGCCACCATAACGGATGATTTCTTCGACTTCTCTTTGATATTCGGATATAAGCAGTTTAGACATAATATTGCTCTTGATGTTTGAATAATGCCCTCTCTCTAAATCTCTCTCCCACGGGAGAGAGACTTCTTCTCCCCTTCTCCCGTGGGAGAAGGGGTTGGAGGAAGAGGGCACACCTTCATGTTGCCCAGGGTTGTGCCCTCTCTCTCAATCTCTCTCCCCAGGGAGAGAGACTTCTGACGCTCCCCTTCTCCTGTGGGAGCAGGGGCTGGGGGAAGAGGGCACACCTTCATCT
>NZ_JAQOSO010000047.1 GCF_030068505.1 Roseofilum capinflatum BLCC-M114 | reverse complement strand
TAAAATGGCTCAAAGTGCTACCCAGTCTGCTGTTTGTTCCCCCCATTCCCCCATCCCCCCATCCCCCCATCACAGCGCGAAGCGCTGTAAATGATAAAGGGTGGTAGCGACAACTATGCTACCCTTATTTTTTAGTTGTTTTGCAGAAACAAGAAATTCTTCGCTATCCAGAGAATTGGAAAGGGGTATGATTACAGCGATCGCACATTCTTATACTCCTCAAACCTTCTACTCGTCGGCAGATTTTACAACAGCGTAGTAGAGGCGATCGCTAATGCGAAAGTTGTTTTCAGAAATTAACCGATCTAAAACAGGCTTAATTGTTGAAATCAAACCTTTTGCCTTTGCTTCCTGCAAGATACCTAACAATCCACTAATTTTCGTTACTCCCTGTTCTAAAGCTTCTTGTCTTCCTCTACGCTCATCAATTAATAATAAATCAGCATCGAGTTCTAACGCCAAAACAATTGCCTCAGCTTCTCCTAAATCCAACTTAGCCTGTAAAGCTTCAACCCTCAAGCGATCGCTAACCGATTGCGTCTCGATCCAATCCAGATTTTGAACTTCAACTGTACCAGGAACTTGATAACCTAACGCAGTCATTTCATCATAAACAGCTTGAGGAATAACGACTCGATCGTATAGAATATGCAAAAGCTCTAAAAGTTCAACAGCCGCTAAATTAGTAATCGGTGAAGTATCGCTAATAACAATCATAGACGACCTAGGGCTTGCAGGGTTTTCAGATCCTCTTCAAATTCCTCAACATCATAATGAATACAAATACCGCGACTAGCAATTTCTTTCTGAAACTCTAACAAATGCATCCCGGCTAAATGACGTGCTTTCCCTATACTAATTCTATCTTGTTGGAATAGCATAATCGCAATTTCCAGCTTCAACTGCGCTTCAGACATTTCGGCAGCTTGGAGAATATCATCCGGAATGAGGACAGCCATGTTTAGTTACCTACTTTATTTCTAGTATAGGCGATCGCCGATCGCACCTGCTCCTGATTCAAGGGTGGATAATCGGCTACAATCTCTTCTACGGTCAATCCCTCTGCCAAGTTATCTAAAATCACAGAAACCATGATTCGAGTTCCTTTAATACAAGGTTTCCCATTCGAGTAGATGATTCACTGCGGTTGCGTTGGCTCGACTAGAGGTAGGGGTATTTATCCTAAACCACACTATCTGTAGCGGTCAAGTTTGTTAAGGAAGATTTATGACTCTAGATGTGGATTGTGTTTGGCGATCGCCTTTACAAGTGAAACCCAACGTATTTATTAGGTTTCGTTACAAGTGGTAAAACTCATACAGAGCAAAATGCTTTAGGCTAAAATCACAGGTGTAACAATCCTCTTTGTATTATGACCTATCGCGATATTATTACCATTGAGCCAGATAAACGTGGGGGAAAACCCTGTATTCGTCGGATGCGAATTACAGTTTACGATGTTCTTGGCTGGCTTGCTGCTGGCATGTCTGTGGCTGACATTATTGAGGATTTCCCAGAACTGACAGAAGCAGATATTAGAGCTTGTTTAGAGTTTGCCGCCGATCGCGAACATCGTTTAGTTGCTTCGGTGAGTGCCGCTTGAAACTACTTCTCGATCAAAATTTGAGTCAAAAATTGATCCCTCGCTTGGCTGATATTTTTCTCAATGCTAGTCATGTACAATTTCATGGGTTAGCAGAGAAAACAGATACAGAGATTTGGGAGTTTGCCAAGCTAAATGATTTCTGCATTGTGACTCAAGATGCAGATTTTGCAGAAAAAAGCCGACTTTATGGTTCTCCACCAAAAGTGGTATGGCTAAGATGTGGAAATGCACCCACTCAACAGGTTGAAGCTCTTCTTCGCTCTGGGCAAGAAGCCATTGAAGAACTTTTAGGAAATCCTGCTATTCACTGCTTGGAACTTCACTAACAAGTGAATCAATTTCTATTGGACAAACCTTTGTGGAAGATATACCGCGAAGAGCTGTAATGCGAGGAGTGCGTAGCGTAGCATGTCCGCAGGACAAACATCTTGCTCGCAATAAAGTGTGCCCTAGCGAGCGAGACGCTCGCACTCCCCATAGGACAATCCCTCGCCTTCCAAAAATGCTGTGGGAATATACAACATAGCTAGGAGAATCTTTCCCACTATTCCTTGTTACCGTGCAAACCACTATATTGTAGGGTTTGAGTCAGATGGGCCAGGCGATCGCAGCAATCAAAGCGATCTAAGTGAATTTCGATAAAACAGAGCTTATCCGTATGACGCTCTGTCTCTGCCAATGCCAGCTCTAGCTCACCCTCGGTTCTCACTTCGGTACTCCAGCTTTGGCCAAAAATCTGGGGCATTAGATGGTATTTCCAGGGTTGAATGTCATTATAGGGGCCATCATGAATCATGCGCTCGATGGTATAGCCGTCATTGTTAATTAAGAAAATAATCGGGTGAATTCCATTGCGAATCAGGGTTGAAAGGGCCTGACAAGTCATCTGGAAGGAACCATCGCCAATAAATAAAACCACGCGATTGTCTGGAGAGGCTAACCCAGCGCCTAAACAAGCGGGGAGAGAATAGCCAATGGACATATAAAAGGCTTGACCAATAAATTTGGTATTTTGATGGATCAGTAAGTCGATGCAAGCAATGATGGCATCCCCGGTTTCGGCAATGACGATATCATTTTCGCCGATAAACGAGTTCATCCGTTCATAAAACCGAGCATTGGTGAGGGGGGCGTTGTCTTGGACTTGCCAGGGATCTTTGTGCAGACTTGAAGCGGGTTGAATGTTTAAGGTTTCTGGGGGACGATAGGGAAGTTTTTCGATTAATCCCTCGATAAAGTCGCCTAAGTGAATGGGGGCATAAAAATGATGTTTAATTTGGACTCGCGCGAGGTTGGCGTTGATGAGTTTGCTGGGATCGAGTTCAGCCGTAAAGCCGCCTAAATTGGTGTCGGATAAAATTGCGCCTAGGCAAAGAATACAATCGGCATTTTCGACCCGATCGCGGACTTCATCCCGACTTAAGGCTCCCACATAGTTGCCGATAAATTGGGGGTGCATCTCAGAAATGGCGGATTTACCGAGCATGGTGGTGGCAACGGGATAGCCGGTTTTTTCCACGAGCCGATCAAGTTGAGATTGGATGCCATAGCGATGGAGTTCTACACCGGCTAAAATGACGGGAGATTGGGCGTTTTCTAGGAGTTCGACGGCTTCGGCGATCGCCTCTTCTAGGGCTTCGGGTTTGCTCTCAAGCACTGACAGGGAGGGCTTTCGCAGGGGTAAGACGCAGGGATGATCGACTAAATCGGCGGGAATTTCGATGTATACAGGGCGCTTATACTGGAGGCAAGCGGCGATCGCCCGATCGATCTGAGCAATGGCATCATCGGCGGTTAACGTCACTGCGGCAACGGTGACATTTTTTAATACCGAACGTTGCAGATTATAATCTCCAGTCGTGTGATGCATGAGCAAGGAATTCTCTTCTGCTGAGGTTTTGGGCGCACCGCTAATGGCAATGACGGGTACTTGTTCGGCATAGGCTCCTGCTAGAGCATTGATCAGACTCAATCCCCCCACTCCGTAAGTGACACAGAGGGCGCTGACTCCATTTAACCGGGCGTAAGCATCAGCCGCGTATCCAGCGTTTAATTCGTTACAAGTTCCGATCAAATCCATGGAGCTTTCCACAATATGATCCATGAATCTCAGGACATAATCTCCTGGCACGCCAAAAATATGTCGAACACCAATAGATTCAAGTTTCTTGACTAAGTATTTCCCCACACTAACGGCAGTCGATTGGACGGGGTACAGTCCGGATTCTGGCATCAAACTCATCAGACTTTCCTCATCGATTGGGTGTTCTTATGGCTTTATCCGTTAGGGTAACGTAAATTTTTATCAAAAGTTGTTGTCAAAAATACAAAAATATGTTTTAGAGCGAAACCATCGCCCCCTCGCCATCTTGTACTATGATGAGAGCCATGGTCACGCAAGGAAGAGAGAGAAGTTAGTGTTCACTTGGTTGAAACAATCGCAGCGTTTAGGAAAATTTTTAGCGATCGCCCTCGTTTGTTGTCTGATGGCGATCGCCTGTAGCCCCCAGTCGAATACGACGCAAACTCCGACCAGGGACAATCCGCAAGTCATTTTAGGCACAACACTCAAACCCCGCACCCTCGATCCAGCCGATGCCTATGAAGTTCCCTCTCTGAATATTCTCTACAATGTGGGCGATCGCCTCTATACTTACCAGGATGGCACGTCCGACTTAACCCCCCAATTAGCCACAGAATTACCAACCATCAGCAGCGATCGGCTCACCTACACCATCCCCTTACGTCAAGGAGTCACCTTCCACGATGGCACACCCTTCAACGCCGAAGCCATGGTCTTTTCCCTACAACGGTTCATGGAAAACCAGGGCAAACCCTCCTTCTTACTCTCGGACATCGTAGACTCCATCGAAGCCACCGGAGAATACGAACTCACCATCACCCTCAGCCAACCCTTTGCCGGTTTTACCGCTCTTCTTGCCTTTGGCGGACTTTGCCCCGTTTCGCCCCAAACCTATCAGATCGGTAGCGGCCAATTTCAGCCCGATACCTTTGTCGGAACCGGGCCCTATCAAGTCGCCCAAATGACCTCAGACATGATCCGCTTAGAACCCTTTGCCGACTATTGGGGAGATGTGCCCGAAAATGAAGGCATTGATATTCAATGGTTTTCCTCTCCCGCCAACCTATTTAACGCCTTTCGCACGGGAGCCATTGACGTAACCTTGGGCACATTAGACAGCAATCAAATTGATAGCTTAGAGCGAGAAATGGACACCCAAGGATGGCGAGAAATTGCCGCCGAAGGGAATACGCTCAACTATATTATTGTCAATGTGCAATCCGATCCTCTCAATCAACTCCCCGTTCGCCAAGCCCTAGCCGCCATCACCGATCGCCCCACCATCAACAACCGCGTCCTCCAAGGCCAAGCCGAACCTGCCTATACCCTAATTCCCAAAAGCTTCGCCGCCTCAGAACCCGTATTTAAAACCGCCTATGGCGATGGTAACGTGGAACTGGCCAAAACACTCTTAACCGAAGCCGGGTATTCCGTCGATAATCCCGCAGTCGTCGAAGTTTGGTATCCCTCCAACTCCACCAAACGGGGACTGATTGCCAGTACCCTAAAGGCGATCGCCGATACCAAACTTGAAGGACTCCTCGACATACAACCCAACTCCGTCGAATCCACCACCGCCTTCCAAAACCTAGACAAAGGCGTGTATCCCACCTTCATGCTCGATTGGTACGCCGACTTTCTCGATCCCGATAACTACGTGCAACCCTTCCTCGAATGCACCGAAGGCTCAGAAACCGACGGTTGCAAAGCCGGTGCCAGTCAATATCATGGCTCTTTCTACTACAATCCCCGCGTCAATGACCTAATTAACCAACAACGGCAAGAACAAGACCCTGAAAAACGCCGCTTATTGCTAGTAGAAATTCAAGAACTCTTAGCCCAAGAAGTCCCCTATATTCCCCTCTGGTTTGACAAAGATTATGTATTCGCCCAGCCAAACATAGAAGGAGTGATGATTGAAGCCAATCAATCCATTCCCTATAGCAAAATCACGCAAGTTGAAACTTAGTTCCCTATTTTTTCGCCAACATCTAAGAATTTAATCTGAGTTTTAGAGGGTAAAATACTCCCAAAATCGGGTAGAATAAAAGTATAGGAAAATACTTATTCACCACATCAGGGAGGCAAAATCATGGTTACCTTAATTTTAGCGATCGCCATCCTCTACTTAGCCCTCATCTATGGTGGCTTAACCTGGATCTCGAAACACTCACACCCACTCTAAACCAGAAACCGATTCTCCCCTTCTCCTGCCAGAGAAGGGGTTGTGGGATAAGGGAAAAATGTATTACCCATTACCATCCGGAGTCCAAACCTTTTGGTCTCCTTGTCCCCAAAACCCATCAAATTTGGTCACAGATACATCACCTAACACCTGAGTCTGACAGGCTAAACGCAAGGGACGATCGCCAGAATGGGGAGGAAGCGATCGCCGGGTGCGATCGCGCCAATTCGGGGGCGAGACCTCACCCTCCACATACACCGCACAAGTGCCACAAGTCCCCAGTCCTCGGCAATTAATTAACTTTGACTGACCGTTATAGAGCGAAATATCATGGGCTAATAGCACCTGGCGCAAATTCGCTCCCGACTCACAGGTCAGTTCTTGACCCGCCACTTTAATCTTCACCATAATTTACATTTTCTCCCTGAATTTTTTCTCGACAATTTTCTACAATTAAGGACGAAATCCATCACCTGACGCAAGCGGGTTTATAAAGCATGACCATCTTATCCAACCCTAAACCCATCTGGATCTACGACACCACCCTTCGAGATGGCGCTCAACGGGAAGGGATTTCCCTCTCCCTAGACGATAAACTACGAATCGCCCGCCGTCTAGATCAACTGGGCGTGCCCTTTATTGAAGGGGGGTGGCCGGGTGCAAACCCCAAAGATGTGCAATTTTTCTGGCATCTGAAAGAACAACCCCTTTCCCAAGCAGCCCTAGTCGCCTTTTGTTCCACCCGTCGCCCGAATACCCGCGCCAAAGAAGATCCCATGCTCCAAGCGATTCTCAGCGCGGGCACAGAATGGATCACCTTTTTTGGTAAATCCTGGGATCTCCATGTAACAGAAGGACTACACACCACCTTAGAAGAAAACCTAGCCATGATTGGCGATACGGCTGAGTATTTGCGATCGCAAGGTCGCCGCATTATGTACGATGCCGAACATTGGTTTGATGGTTACAAGAAAAATCCCGACTATGCCCTCTCTACCCTAGATTCTGCCGTACAAGCCGGGGCAGAATGGGTGATTTTATGCGATACCAATGGGGGAAGCCTACCCCATGAAATTAGCGCCATTGTCCGCGACGTGCAAACCCATTTTCAGCAGCAGAACTATACCGTGAAACTAGGGATTCATCCCCATAATGACTCCGATACTGCCGTTGCCAATGCGATCGTCGCCGTGCAGGAAGGAGCGCAAATGGTACAAGGAACCATCAACGGCTATGGCGAACGGTGCGGCAATGTTAACCTCTGCTCCGCAATTCCCAATTTGCAACTCAAACTCGGTTATTCCTGTTTAGCCGAAAAACAACTCGCCAACCTCACGGAAACCAGCCGATTTGTCAGTGAAGTGGTCAATCTCGCCCCCAATCATCATGCGCCCTTTGTCGGCCGTTCTGCTTTTGCCCATAAAGGGGGAATTCATGTGTCAGCCGTAGCGCGAAATCCCCTCACATACGAACATTTACCACCGGAAAAAATCGGCAATCAACGACGAATTGTGGTCTCCGATCAAGCCGGACTCAGCAACATTTTGGCCAAAGCTCGCTCCTTTGGCATCCACTTAGACAAGCAAAACCCCGCCTGTCGGCAAATTTTAGACCGACTCAAGGAACTAGAAAACCAAGGTTATCAGTTTGAAGGGGCAGAAGCCAGCTTTGAACTCTTAATGCGATCGGCTTTAGGACAAGCTCAATCTTGGTTTGACATCAAGGGTTTTAATGTCCATTGTGACATGGGAGCGACTACCCCCGATCCCACCATGACCAGTAATGCTTTAGCTACCATTAAAGTCAGGGTAAACGATCGCGATTTTCTCGAAGTTGCCGAGGGAAATGGCCCCGTTGCTGCCCTCGATGCCGCCCTCAGAAAAGCATTGGTAAAATTTTACCCCGAAATTGGCAGTTTCTATTTAACGGACTATAAAGTACGAATTCTTGATGGAACAGCCGGAACTTCTGCGAAAACCAGGGTCTTAGTTGAATCGAGTGATGGCTTAAATCGATGGACAACCGTGGGCGTATCCACGAATATTTTGGATGCCTCCTATCAAGCGGTGGTCGAAGGTTTGGAATACGGACTCTTGGTTCATCAAACCCAGGAAAAAGACCCTTCTCCATCTGTAGATATGGCTTCTTTAGGCTAAACTGAATTCGGATGATGAGGTTCTACCCGATCGCAACACAAAATGCTCTCAGTCTCCTATGTCTATAAAACCGACTCCAACGTGGCAACTCGCTCCTAAAGTTGAGCTTCCAGACGGGTTTGTACAGGAAGTTGCCCGGTTGACTCCTCGACTCTCCCGATGGAACTGCTTGGCGAAACTGTTGTGGCAACGGGGAATTCAAAACCGGGAGACTTTAGCCCCTTTCCTCTCTCCTGAGCAGTATACCCCGACAAGCCCGTTTGAATTTGGGCAAGAAATGCAACAGGCAGTTGCGCGGCTAGAACAAGCGAGACAAAAGGGAGAAAAGGTCACCATTTGGGGGGATTTTGATGCAGATGGGGTCACTTCCACAGCCGTTTTACTCGATGGCTTGGGGCAATTTTTCCCCGCTTCTCAGTTAGATTATTATATTCCCAATCGCTTAAGCGAATCCCATGGCTTAAATGTTGCTGGAATTGAACGCTTGGCAGAGGAAGGAACCCAACTCATTGTTACTTGCGATACGGGAAGCACGAATTTAGCGGAGGTGGAGTTAGGGCAAAGGTTAGGCATTGATGTAATCATCACCGATCATCATACGTTGCCAGCACTGCGTCCTCCAGTCGTTGCCATTATTAATCCCCGCTATCTGACTGACGATCATCCCCTGTTCCATTTATCTGGGGTTGCAGTCGCCTATAAATTGGTGGAAGCACTGTATCAAGAGTTTCCCGAAATTCCGCAATCGCCCCTAGAGGAGTTGCTGGACTTGGTGGCGATCGGATTAATTGCTGATTTAGTCCAGCTTAAAGGAGATTGTCGCTATTTAGCCCAACGGGGAATTGAGTGCTTACAGCGTGATTATAAGCGCTCTCCTGAAGCTCGTCGTCGTCCAGGAATTGGGCGTTTATTGGATTTATGCCGAAAAACTGGCGATCGCCCCACGGATATTTCTTTTGGCATCGGCCCTAGAATTAACGCTGTCAGTCGCATTTATGGTGATGCCAGTTTTTGCGTTGAATTACTGACTAACCAAGACTTAAAAACCTGTCATGATTTAGCCGAATCTGCGGAACTTGCCAATACTCGGCGGAAGGAAATTCAGCAAAGTGTGGTTCAAGATGCCATCTTGGAAGTGGCCCAATTAGACCTCTCCACCACCCAAGCGATTGTCCTCCACAAACCTGAATGGCCGGTTGGTGTACTCGGTTTAGTCGCCTCTCAAATTGCCCAGGAATACCATAAACCCACCCTTTTATTAAGCTCCGAATTGGGATCTAAATTTGCCCAAGGATCGGCTCGTTCCGTCGCTCAAATTGACCTGTATCAACTGGTCAATAGCCAAGCTCATTTACTCCATCGCTTTGGCGGTCATCCCTTCGCCGCAGGATTAAGCTTACCCCTGGAAAACTTAGCTCTGTTTACGGAAGGCATTAATCAAGAACTCAATCGCACCTTAGCCTCTGGCGATCGTTCCCCTATTCTTGATATTGACCTCGAATTAACCGTTGCCGATTTAGGAAAAGAACTCTTTCAAGAACTAAAATATTTAGAACCCTGTGGCATGGGGAACCCTGTTCCGCGCATTTTAATTAAAAATTGTCAGTTTACTCAGGTCTACAATGCCAATATTAAAGACAATAAAGGCAATAAAGTAAAATACATTAAAACCCACTTTATCTTAACTGACTCTAGCAGTAAGCAGGGAATTCCGGGGTTATGGTGGGGACATTATCAAGACGATATCCCCCCCGGTCAGTCTCATGTGGTGGTTGAGTTAGATTTTAATGACTACCAAAAATATCACGTGCGGATTATTGATTTAGTTCCTGTCCAACAAGAGCAATTATCTACCCCTAACCCTGAATCAACCCCCATTCTTGATTGGCGCACCCAGCAACTAGACGAACCGGATATAATTGCCGAGTCCGATCCTTGGGTAATCACCAAAAACCCAGTGAGTTGGCAAGAAATTGAGTCTTGGTTAGAGCAAGCTAATCAACAGCAAAAAACAGTGGCGATCGCCTATGAACCCCTTACCCTCGATCGCCCCATTGAAACCTGGAAAAAATTGGTCGGCATAGCCAAATATTTAAGCCGTACCCAAAAGTCCATATCTCTCAACTGTCTCCAAGATCGACTTCAAGTTACGGCAACCGCCTTACACTTGGGTTTAAATGCTTTATCCCAGATTGGGTTTACCATTCACACCCAAGACCATCAATTAGAAATTAGCTATAATCCGAGAAACGCTTTCTCAAATTCTAATCTGATTTATACCTTTCTCTCGGCTGTACAAGAAGAACAGTTTCGCCGCCAATATTTTGCCCAGCTTTCCCTAGATACCCTACAAAGAACTACATCAGGATAAAATCTCATGTCATCCGCGATCGCAAATAACGGTTACCCTTAACTGAGCCATAATCCCTGAACTTGAAGGAATCAGAAACTGCTGCCACTGTACATTCAACCGTGATTGTAGTTCCCCCATGGTCATAAGCTAAATTCTGAGGAGCAAAAGGAGCGCGAGGACTAAATAAGTGCAGCAGCACCCAAGAATAGGCAATCCACAAGAATAGACCAAAGATCAACCCATTAAACTCTATCATCACTCAACTCCCTCATTCCCGGACATTCAAGGTTATTTATGATTCATTATAAGACCTAGGGGGCGATCGCGTTGCTTATTTATTTAACGAAATATTACGAACTCTGACCACCTGGCTCACTCTATTGAAGTTAAGATAATCTATATACAGCGCTTCGCGCTTTTATGGTGTACAGTCTTAAAGGCTCAAAGCCATGTACTACAACCCTATTCCCTATTCCCTAGCGCGTTCATGTCCGCGAAGCGGAAAGCGCTATATTGTCTCTCGCATAGGCTAAAAATGGCTATGCTGTACCCAAACTCTATACACAAATCCTTTCAAGTTTTAGGTTTTTAGATATGGTCTTTGATCCAGCGAACCTCCCCTATTGGATCTTTCTCGGTTTAGGAGTCGTGCTGTTTCTGCTGGTGATTTTTTCTGGAGGTGGAGACAGTGATGGCGATGTCGATGTCGATGGCGATGTAGACGTAGATGGCGATTGGGATACTGACCTAGACATGGAAGTAGACGCAGACGCTGAGGGTAGTTTTACCGCTCTACAAGCCTTGGGTTGGTTAGGCTTAGGAAAAGCGCCCCTATTGCTCTTATTAGCCATTGATTTTAGTTTGTGGGGGCTTCTGGGATGGGTTCTTAACCTGCTCTTAGGAATTCCCACCGGGCTGTTAGGCAATGCCGTGCTAATCGTCTCCTTAATCTTAGGCCTATTTGGCGGTAGTATCATCTCTCGGCCCATTGGTAAACTGTTTGCAGCCTTTGGGGAAGATACCCGTGGCGATCGCTTCATCGGATGTACCGGAACCGTCGTTTCTGTCAGTCTCCCCCAACAGCCAACCACCCAAATCGGGCAAGTCGATGCGATCGATCCCGCCCATAACTTAGTCAGTATTAACGTCCAACTGCCCCAATGGGCGACCCAAATTCCTCAACGGGGCGATCGAGTGATTATTATCGAATATTGTGAAAGCTTTTATCTCGCTGTCGCTCAAGATAGTGTAGACCAAAAGCGCTGGTTAGGATAATTTTAGTGCCCGTGAATAGGGATGCACACTTTCGGATTGTGTATCCTCTGCATCCTTGAATAGAACTATCTAATTGTTTACCCATTACTCCTATGAAACAAACCATTATTGAACAACCCGCCCAACCCATAGTCGCTCAAGCTCCACTGCCACTCGCCCAAATGGGATCGGTGGGGATGCTTTTAGTCAGTGGTTCCCTAGGATTTGTCTTCTTTCTAATCCTAGGAATTATTGCTTATACCAGCGTTTACAAAATCACTCCCAACAACGAAGCCTTTGTGCGGACTGGGGGTGTTTTTATCAAACAAAAACGAGTCTTTTTGAACGGGGGCTGTATTGTCATTCCCGGCTTTCATGAAATCACCCGCGTGCCTTTACGAGAAATTTCTATCGATGTCGAACGCACCGGTAATTTAGCCGTGCGGACTCAAGACTATTTACGGGCAAACATGCGCGTCACCTTTTATGTGTGCGTGAGTGCCAATCAACAGGATGTTTTGACGGTTGCCGCTCGGTTGTCAAAAGAAGGAATTATTTCTGCTACCGATATTAAAGAAGCTCTCGAAAAACGGGCAGATGATGCCATTCGTGCGGCGGCGAAAAAGAAAAGTTTAGCGGAAATTGACTCAGACAAATTAGGGTTTGCCGATGAAGTGTTGAACCTGATTCAGCAGGACTTAAAAAAAATCGGCTTGACGCTGAACAATATTGCCATTTCTGAGATTGAAGAAAGCGATACCTATGATGAAAATAATTTCTTCGATGCCCAGGGGGTGAGGCTAAGGACGGAAACGATTCAGAAATCGATTCAGCAAAAACGGGAAGTGGAGCTGAAAACCAAAGTTCTGATTGAGCAGAGGGAACTGGATGCGGAAAAACAATCCTTACGCATTTCCAAAGAGAAAGAAGAAGCCAATTTAGGTCAAAAATTGGAAGTCGAATCCATGACAGCTCAACGGGAGCGGGAAATTCAGGAGTCTAAAGACCAAGAATTGGCGAAAATTGAACGGAATAAACTCTTGCAAACCAAGGCGGTTGAAGAAGAGAAAATTCAGCAACAGTTGGCGGTACAACAAAGCCAAATTGATGCCAATATTGCCTTGGAAGAGCGCAATAAACAGTTGAAAATTGCCCAAGCGCTGCAAAAACAAGAATCGGAAGTGGCGGAAATTAACCGTCAGAAAATGGTGGAATCTTCCCAGCTTAAAGCCAAGATTGAGATTGCGGCAGCCGAACGGGAATCGAAGATTGCCCAACAGGAAGCGGCGATCGCCATTGTCGAAAAAGAAAAGCAACGGTTAGCGGCTGATGCCGAACGCGCCCAAGCTGAAGCTGCCGTTGTTACCGCCCAAGAAATCGAACAAGCAGAACGGGCACAACGGTTAACGGCGATCGAAGCCGAAAAAGAAGCCCAGAAACAGCGCATTTCCGAGCAAAATGTGGTCGAAATCGACGTTTTCCGTCGCCGTCGGCAAGCCGAAATTGCCCGCCAAGCCGCCGAACTCGAAGCCGAGTCCATCCGTACCCTAGCCGAAGCCAACCGGGATAGAGCCTTAGCCGAAGCTGAGGGAGAAAAAGCCCTCATTGAAGCCAGAAACGCCCTCTCCGATGCCAAACTCTCCGCCCAACTGATCTCGGAAATTTGGCCCACTCTCGCGCCCCATGTGCCCGAAATTGTCAAAGCGCTCACACCCCAACCGGGTATCTTGGGCGATACCCGCATTTATTCTTTCCCTGGAGCCAATGGCAACAATGGCAGTAACGGTATGGGCGACTTGAATAAACTGCTGATGTCCACCAGTGGCTTATCCTTAGTGAATGCCCTGATGGAAGAGGGAAAATTGGGGACACTGCTGCAACAAATCAGCCAAATGGTGCGTAACCCCAATGCCCCAGAAACAGCGAGCCAAAACGCCCAAGCCAAACCCAGCCAGGCTCCAGAAAAACCTTCAACGGCGATCGCCCCCACCAAACAGCAGCCGGTTAAACCTCCCTCAGCTCCAGAAAATCCCACCGCCAGTTAACCCAACCCAGGGCAGCTCACCTGCCCTATCTCCCCATCTCCCCCATCCCGCCCAACCCTTTTTAATTTCCGAATGAATTTGATAGGCTATTTAAATATATTTTGGGAAACGCAAGAGAGACAGTGGATATTCAAATTGGACGGGGAAAAACAGCCCGCAGAGCTTACGGAATTGACGAGATCGCCCTAGTACCCGGTCTTCGGACACTCGATCCGAGTCTGGCCGAGACCACCCTCACCTTGGGGGGGATAGAGCGGGAAATTCCCATTATTGCCAGTGCCATGGATGGGGTTGTGGATGTGACAACAGCCGTTACCCTATCGAAATTAGGCGCAATGGGAGTGCTGAACTTAGAAGGAATTAATACTCGCTACGACGATCCCAACCCCGTCTTAGACAAAATTGCCTCGGTAGGGAAAGATGAATTTGTATCTTTGATGCAACAACTCTATGCCCAACCTATCGATCCAGAACTGATTACCAAACGGGTGAAGGAAATCAAGGATCGAGGGGGCATTGCGGCGGTGAGTGCCACTCCAGTCGGAGCCATTAAATACGGTCAGGTGGCAGCCGAAGCGGGGGCAGACCTGTTTTTTGTCCAAGGGACGGTTGTCTCCACCGATCACCTCTCCCCAGAGTCGGTTACTCCTTTAGATTTGGCAAAATTCTGTCAAGAGATGCCCATTCCGGTGATTTTAGGCAACTGTGTCACCTATGATGTGGCCCTAAACTTGATGCGAGCCGGAGCTGCTGGCCTATTGGTGGGTATAGGGCCAGGAGCTGCTTGTACGTCACGGGGGGTTTTAGGTGTGGGTGTGCCCCAACCGACGGCGATCGCCGACTGTGCAGCCGCACGGGACACCTATCATCAAGAAACCGGCAACTATATCCCCGTCATCGCTGATGGGGGCATCATCACCGGCGGCGATATTTGTAAATGTTTAGCCTGTGGTGCAGATGGAGTCATGATCGGCTCTCCCCTTGCCAGAGCCAAAGAAGCCCCCGGCCGAGGCTATCACTGGGGCATGGCCACCCCTAGCCCCGTATTGCCCAGAGGCACAAGAATTCGGGTCGGTAGCACCGGAACCCTAGAACAAATCCTGCGAGGCCCAGCTCAGTTAGACGACGGAACCCACAACCTTCTCGGTGCGCTGAAAACTAGCATGGGAACCCTAGGCGCTCAAACCATTAGCGAAATGCAGCAGGTAGAAGTGGTGATTGCCCCATCCTTGCTCACAGAAGGAAAAGTGTACCAAAAAGCCCAACAACTGGGGATGGGTAAATAGACTCAATTTTTCTCAATGGCCAGAAGTCTGAGAAAGATTCCTACAATTTGTACAGAATTCGGGGAAAAGTGAAATCTGTTGTTTACAATAGGGTATAGCGGAGACGCATGATGTTTCCGTTCACTCCTCACACCACACTCCGCCTGAACAGTTTGTTCGGGCGGTTTCTTATTTAAACCAATCGGTCTGTTATGATAGAATTCCTGATGTGCAATGTAGGATAAGGATTGCCCCTAATGACAGCAGCAGCCGTTACAGATAATAGTTTTGACCAGGAAGTGCTTCAAAGCGCAATTCCTGTTTTAGTGGATTTTTGGGCCCCCTGGTGTGGCCCCTGCCGCATCGTTGCTCCGGTCGTTGAAGAAGTGGCCGAACAATTTGATGGGCAGATCAAAGTAGTGAAAGTCAATACGGATGAAAATCCCAGTGTAGCCAGTAAGTATGGTATTCGCAGTATTCCCACCCTGATGATCTTCAAAGATGGCCAACGAGTTGATATGGTGGTTGGGGCGGTTCCGAAAACCACTTTGATTACAACCCTACAAAAGTATATCTCTGAGGGGGGGGAGAGTGCCCCTGAAGGTTAGTCATTAAACCGAATATGGAATGAATTGAGTTGAGCAAATGGGCTTTTCTAAGGCAGTTAATCTTCCGTAGCGGAAAGGCCCTATGCTACTTTTGTATTTCCGTAACTCGATCGCAAACGGGTCGGCATAAATTCACACCCAAAACCGATCCTAAAACTCCCCCATGCCGATTAGGTTTCTCAGTCGAGAAGCCTAAATTCTCTCTACTACTCCTGTTTACTCACGAAGCGTAAATTGCGGATGACTTTATCCTCCCCAGATGCTCACGCTACACTGAAAGCCGATTTATCAGAACTTGTGGCTCAATTGCCCAATTTAGAACATGGTAAATGGATAGAACAAGCTCTGATTAGTATCCTGCGAATTGCAGCAGAAGATATGGAGCGTTTAGACTGGAAGATTCTAACGGCTTCTCTACAGGATATGGAAAGAGCCTTCCATATCTTTTCTAATTATCGTCATGTGCGTAAAATTAGTATTTTTGGGTCGGCTCGCCTACCGTCTGATGCCCCAGAATACCAGATTGCCCTAGAGTTTGCTCGCCAAGTTGCCCAACAGGGATTTATGGTGATGACGGGAGCAGGCGGCGGAATTATGCAAGCAGCCAATGAAGGGGCGGGATTAGAGCAGTCCTTTGGACTCAATATTCAGCTTCCCTTTGAACAGGGATCGAACCCCTTTGTGAGGGAAGATAAATTGGTTTTGTTTAAGTATTTCTTTACTCGTAAGTTGTTTTTCTTGCGGGAAACGGATGCTGTGGCTCTCTTCCCAGGTGGGTTTGGCACGCAGGATGAAGCCTTTGAGTGCTTAACGCTCTGCCAAACGGGAAAGGCAGGGCCGATGCCTTTGGTCTTCTTGGATAAGCCAGGGGGACGATATTGGTACAGATGGGAGCAATATGTTAAGGATCATCTGTTAAGCCAGAAATTGATCAATGGGGAAGATTTAAGTCTGTATACGATTACAGACCAGGTGGATGTGGCCTGTCGGGCGATCGCCGAGTTTTATCGAGTTTATCATTCTAGTCGCTATGTGCGCGAACAGTTCGTCATGCGGCTGAAAACTGAACTCTCGGATAGGGATGTAGAACAGCTCAATCAGGAGTTTGGAGACATCCTGGTAAGCGGTAAAATCCAAAAAACCCAAGCCTTACCGGAAGAGAGTCTCACTGATGTCCATGACTTGCCCCGATTGGTCTTACACTTTAATCAACGGGATCATGGACGGCTCTATCAAATGATTAATCGCATTAACCAAATGGGCGAACCTTCGGAGGCTGAAAATCATCCAGAACGGAAGTAGATGAGAAGGCGATCGCCCATTTGCCTACGCTGTCAGCCAGAATACACTAAAATAGAGCAAATTAGCTTATGCTCAGAATTTTAGAACGGTGAATAGTTCTCCTTCCCCTACCGACCTTGACCTGAAACGCTTGTTTTCATTTGAACTCGATGAGTTCCAACATCAGGCGATCGCTGCATTGAACGCGGATAAATCGGTGGTGGTGTGCGCTCCTACTGGATCGGGTAAAACCTTAATCGGAGAATACGCCATCTATCGCGCCCTATCACGGGGCAGACGGGTCTTCTACACCACTCCCTTAAAAGCACTCTCGAATCAGAAACTGCGAGATTTTAGCCAGCTCTTTGGGGCAAAAAATGTAGGATTAGTTACAGGTGATTTGTCCCTAAACCGAGAAGCTCCTGTTGTAATCATGACCACAGAAGTGTTTCGGAATATGCTCTACGGGACACCGATTGGTCAAATTGGCACATCGATCCAGGGCGTGGAGGCGGTGGTTCTCGATGAATGTCACTACATGAACGATCGCCAACGGGGAACCGTTTGGGAAGAATCGATTATTTACTGTCCTCCCCATATTCAACTGGTGGCCCTGTCTGCAACTGTCGCCAATAGCGACCAGCTTACTGACTGGATTTCCCAAGTTCACGGCCCCACAGAACGCATTTACTCAGACTTCCGTCCCGTCCCTCTGCAATATAACTTTTGCAACCTGAAAGGCATCTTTCCCCTACTCAACAAGAAAGGCAACAGCATTAACCGCCTCTTGCTGAATACAAAATACAAGGGCAAAAAACCCCCCAAAGTTAAACCCAAGGATCAAGTCCCTAGTTTATTAACCGTGGTTTCCCGACTGCAAGAACGGGAAATGCTACCGGCAATTTACTTTATTTTCTCCCGTAAGGGATGCGATCGCGCTGTGGCTGAAACCGTGGGACTTTCTCTCCTCAGCTCCGAAGAAAAACGGGAAGTTGCCGCCCATCTAGAACTGGTGCTGCATGAGCATCCCGAAGCCATTCGCCGCTCCCAGGTGGAATGCCTGTATCGGGGGGTAGCCGCTCACCATGCGGGCTTATTACCAGCTTGGAAATCTCTAGTAGAAGAACTCTTTCAAAAGGGCTTAATCAAAGTCGTATTTGCCACGGAAACCCTGGCGGCGGGGATTAATATGCCCGCTCGCACCACCGTCATTTCCAGTTTATCCAAGCGCACCGATCAGGGTCATCGCCTGCTCAACCCCAGTGAATTTCTGCAAATGGCTGGACGAGCCGGACGCAGGGGAATGGATGAAATTGGCCATTTAGTTGTCGTAGAAACCCGGTTTGAAGGAGCCAAAGAAGCAGGCTATTTAGCCACCGCAGGGGCAGATCCCTTGGTCAGTCAGTTTACCCCCAGTTATGGCATGGTGCTGAACCTGTTGCAAACCCATAGTTTAGAAGAAGCCAAACAACTGATCGAGCGCAGCTTTGGTCAATATATGGCCAATTTAAGCTTAATTCCCCAACAGCAGGCGATCGCCGATTTGCAAGCCGAACAAAAGCAAATTTACTCTAAACTAGCCCACTATGGTGATCTAGAAACCCTCCAAGAGTTAGCTGCCAGTTACAAGAAACTGCAAGAGCGACTGCGGGAAGCCAAACGACTCTTAAAAACCTTGCAAAACCAAGCAGAACGAGCGCGAACTAAGGATTTAGCGGCGGCGATCGATTTTGCCGTTCAAGGAACCGTATTAAGTCTTAAAGGCAAGTATATTACCGTTTCTGAGCCAATTTCCGCCATTTTGGTCAGAAAAGTCCCCGGTAGCGGCCAAGCCCCTTATTTAGTCTGTCTAGGGGAAGATAATCGCTGGATGGTGGCCACCTATGGGGATGTCGTGGGATTATATGGGGATATTCCCCGCTTCAAAGTCGTTGATGGTTGGGAACTGCCCCCAGAGTTACAGTTAAAACCGGGAGAGTGTCGCAAGAGTGGCTCAGAAACAGCCGCCGCAGCTAACCAAATTCCCCAGTTAGAAACTACCTTAGCTGCTCCAGAGGTAGATGAGCAACAACTACAAGTTGAGGAAATCACGAACGGGTTAATGGAGCATCCAGTGCATCAATGGCCCGATCGCGGTCGGGTTCTCAAGCAAATTTCTCGTGCAGTTAGATTAGACAGCGAAATCGGCGATCGGCTCAACAAGTTTCAGCACCTCAAATCCCGCTATTGGGAAGAATTCCTCAATTTAATTGCTATTCTGCAAGCCTTTAACGCCCTCGATCCTAAACTCGTACCCACCACCCTCGGTGAATCAGCCGCCACCCTGCGAGGAGAGAATGAATTATGGCTCGGTATTGCCTTAAGCTCTGAAATCTTTGCCCAGCTAGAACCCCATCACTTAGCCGCCGCTTGTGCTGCCCTAGTGACAGAAACACCACGGCCCGATAGTTGGGTCAACTACAATACCTCTCAAGCCGTAATTGAAGCCTTGTTAGACTTACAATCCATGCGTCGCCAACTCTTCCAGCAACAACGGCGCTATGATGTCGCCCTGCCCATTTGGTTAGAGTATGAGCTAATCGCTTTAATCGAACAATGGGCCCAGGATCGCGATTGGGCAGAACTGTGCGAACAAACCAGTTTAGATGAAGGGGATATTGTACGTCTACTGAGACGAACCTTAGATTTATTATCGCAAATTCCCCATATTCCCCATATTTCTAATACGCTCAAGGATAATGCCATTTGGGCCATGAAATTAATCAACCGTTTCCCCGTTAATGAAACAGCAAATGGATGATCGAGCCAGCCAACTCGATCTGAATCTCCCAACTCTCCAGTTTCAACTGCCATAATAGAACAGTACACCTGTCCAAACGTCCAAACCTTGACTTAGCACTGAGGAATAATACCAGTACATCCGGGTTAAAGCAAAAAGATATTAACCCTAGAGAGCGTTTAGGAGTAAGTTCAAATATGGATTCAGTATTTAATCGCATTGGGGAATGGAATCCCCAATTATTAAGAGAGCTAAAAGGCCGGCTTAAAGCCCCTCCCCTCTTTTTAGCTATAGTCGCGGCTGTTTTATTGCAGGGTCTTCTGATCCTAGTCGCCACAGAATATGATTACATCGGTCAGGAGTTTGCTTGGTCAGTCATTTTTAGTTCCCTGGGTTGGATTTTACCCTTGACCTTATGGATCTGTGGGGTCTTTTTATTGACCAGTGATATGGCCAAAGAGGTGCGTAAAGGAACCCTTAATTTTATTCGCTTCAGTCCTCAAGAGAGCAAAAATATTTTATGGGGTAAAGTGCTTGGCGTGCCGATTATTGTGTACTGTTTTACCCTGTTGTGCCTACCCCTCCATGCTTGGGCAGGTCTACAAGAGTATTCCTTAGTGAGTTTATTAGCGCTCTATAGTCTTTGGGGATTGGGATGTGGCGTGTGTTATACCCTAGCCCTATTATTCGGCATGATCGGTAATGATAAGATTGGCGAACAAGCTCGTGCCGGTAGTGCCAGTGTTCTGAGTTTAATGGTGATGCCCTATTATTTACAAGGGGTGAATTGGTGCTTGGATCAGTATGCTTGGGGCAAGGCAGAGTATTTTGACGGGTATTGGTTTAACTTTCCTTTCTCTTCAGCTTGGGTGGGTTATGGATTAACGATGGTCACGGGTATGGCGATCGCCTATTGGATGGCTCAGATTGTCAATCGCGTCTACCAAAATCCCCTAGGAACACGGGTGAGTAAGTCTCAAAGTTATTGGATGGTAGGCTTGCTTCAGGTGTGGTTATTGGGGTTTGCTTTGCCTGTTTCCTGGGACTATCCTGACCAAGGCTTTTATATGTTATTTGGTATTAGCTTGTTTAATTTGATGGTGGTGCTACTGATGGGGTTTGCCATGACTCCAGAGCGGCAAAATTGTTTAGATTGGGCCAGATATCGCCATCAGCAACCGAAGAACAATCGAGGATTGATTCAGGATTTGCTTTGGGGTGAAAAGAGTCCTTCCGTGGGGGCGATCGCCCTGCAAGTGTTGATGATTACCCTGGTTTGGGTCGTTTGGGCGATCGCTCGCTTACCTCACCCAGAAAGAACCTGGGGAGTTTTCTCTTTGATTCTCTCCGCCAATCTGATGTTAATTTATGGGGTGATTATTCAATTAAGTTTACTCAATCGCTCTAAAAGGCGGATGGCGATCGCCGGATCTTTAGTGATCGCCGGATTAGTTCTACCCTTAATCATTGTAGGCATGTTAGAACTCAGCCCCGAAATGGGCGCTACTTGGTGGATGTTCTCCATCTTTGGGGGTGCTTGGTTTGCCCTAGAACAAACAGCCCAAACTTTAGTCTTACCCTTTGCCTTTTCCTTGCTCACTCAATGGGCGCTTTTTGCCGCTTTGAACACCACCTTAGTTTCTCGGTTGAATAAGATGGGACAATCCACAACTAAGGCTCTGATGAGCTAAAATCGACCCATCTCCTAATCTCCCATCCTCTTCTCCCGCAGGAGAAGAGGATTACTTTTGGGCGATCGCTTAACCAAAACTGACGTTAATTAGGGTATTCAAACCTTGAATGTTGTCAAGTCGAAGACTAAGACCCAATTTTTTGGGAAACTTTCAAACCGGCTAAGGCTTGATTGTATTCTTCGAGTTCAACTTTTACAGGTTTGACATCCCAAATTTGCTGACAATATTCGCGAATGGTGCGATCGCTGGAAAATTTGCCCATACGGATCGAATTGATAATAGACATCTTCACCCAATTATCTTGATCGGCATAGGCCTGATCTACTTTGTCTTGACAATCGATATAATCCTGATAGTCAGCGAACAGCATATAAGGATCGTTGTACATCAGGGAATCTACCAAAGGCTTAAACAGATTGCGATCGCCATGGGAAAAGAATCCAGAAGAAATGCGATCGATCGTTTGCTTGAGTTCAGCATTCTGTTCATAATACTCCCAAGGCTTATACCCTTGTTGTTTCAACTCTGCTACCTCTTGAGCTGTCAAGCCAAACAAGAAGAAATTCTCTGCACCCGCTTCTTCCCGGATTTCAATATTGGCTCCATCCAATGTACCAATAGTGAGAGCGCCATTCATGGAAAACTTCATGTTTCCAGTTCCCGATGCTTCCTTACCCGCAGTCGAGACTTGTTCGGATAAATCGGCACAAGGATAAATTTTCTGCCCCAAAGAGGCATTAAAGTTAGCCAAGAAGACCACCTTAATCCGACCGCGCACATCCGGATCTTTATTCACCACTTCAGCCACCGAATTAATCAACTTAACGATTAATTTGGCCATAAAGTATCCCGGTGCAGCCTTACCCCCAAAGATGAATGTCCGGGGTTGAATATTCACATTGGGATTCTGCTTAATCCGGTTATACAAGGTAATGATGTTTAACACATTCAGGTGCTGGCGTTTATATTCATGAATCCGTTTCACCTGAATATCAAACAAAGAATTGGGATCAACCTCCAAACCATTGTGAGTGCGAATATACTCCGCCATCACCTCTTTATTGTGCTGTTTAATCTTGCGCCACTCGGCTCGAAACTCTGGATCTTCAATAGAACTTTCGAGTTGACGCAGTTGATCGAGATCCTTTAACCACCCTTCTCCCAACTTACGGCTAAAGAGTGCCGACAATTTGGGATTACTGAGCAGCAGCCAACGACGCGGGGTTACGCCATTGGTCTTATTGTAGAATTTCTCTGGCCAAAGCTTGTAAAAGTCTTGGAGCGTATCCTGTTTGAGTAATTCCGTATGTAAGGCAGCCACGCCATTAATGGCATGGGAACCCACACAGGCTAAATTAGCCATGCGAACTTTCTTTTCTGCGCCTTCTTCAATTAAGGAGAGGCGACTGAGAAGGTCTAAATCATCAGGATACCATTGCTTCACATCTTCGAGGAATCGATGGTTGATTTCGTAGATGATTTCTAGATGACGGGGAAGAACGGTTTCAAATAAACTGACTGACCACCGTTCTAAGGCTTCTGGGAGTAGGGTATGGTTGGTGTAGGCAAAGGTTTTCTGGGTAATGCGCCAGGCGATATTCCAATCAAAGCCATGTTCATCCAGCAATAAACGCATCATTTCGGCGATCGCCACTGTGGGGTGGGTATCATTGAGTTGAATGGCCGTCGTCTCCGGTAAATTATCCAGGGTCTTATGGCGCATTAAATGAATCCGCAGAATATCCTGGAGGGAACAGGAGACAAAGAAGAATTGTTGCTCGAGTCGCAGTTGTTTCCCTTGGGGGGTGTTGTCATTGGGATAGAGAACTTTGGAGATGGTTTCAGAGCGCATTTTTTCCGAAACCGCGCCATCGTAGTTCCCAGCGTTAAATTCGCTGAAATCAAAATCATCACTCGATTCAGCTTTCCATAACCGTAGGGGGTTTACGGTATTCGTGTCGTAGCCCGGAACCGGGGTATCATAGGGAATTCCCATCACCGTCGTACCGGGAATCCAACGAATTCTGGGCCGTCCTTTTTCATCGTTGTAGGTTTCCGTATGGCCGCCAAATTTGACTTCTGCGGCTTGATCGGGACGAGCAATTTCCCAGGGGTTACCCAGGCGTAACCATTTGTCGGGAATTTCTGCTTGCCAGCCATCCTGAATGATTTGATGGAAAATCCCGAATTCATAGCGAATACCGTAGCCGACGGCAGGAATTTCTAGGGTAGCCAGAGAGTCCAGGAAGCAAGCCGCTAATCGGCCTAAACCGCCGTTGCCCAAACCCGGATCGGGTTCGTGTTCAAGAATTTCTTCAAGATCGAGACCTGATTCTTCTACCGCTTGACGCACCCGATCATAAAGGTTCAGGTTAATCAGACTATTGCCTAAATGCCGACCCATGAGGAATTCGGCAGAGAGATAATAAACCGTTTTTACGTCGTTTTCCAGGTAGGTTTTCAGGGTTTTGAGCCAACGACTCAGGAGGCGATCGCGCAATGTGTACGCCAGAGCCATGTAGAAGTCGTCTTGTGTGGCTAGGGATTCATATTTTCCTTGTAAGTAAAATAGGTTATCTGCAAAGGCACGTTTGAGAGTCTCTACATTCATGCCAGTCCGATCGTCTTCAATTTGGATCGGACATTGGTCTTCAGGAATCATACGTTCGTTCATAAGTTCTCGGCTAGTGGGAATTTGCCATTCTACAGCCTATTGAAAAACTGAATCCGAACTTTTGATGCATTTTTAAGATTTTATTTACTCCTGAGACCTTTTTTCCGCTCCCACGCTCCCTACCCTGTCCCCATCCAGGGTGAGGTTACCATCCCAATAGGGAAACGGCTGATTCTTTTTCCCAAGAGGATTTGAGCGCTTCTGGCAGAGCCGTGGCGTTGGTGTCTGCGGCCGAACCGATGCGGGTTTCAATGCAGAAGGAAGCGGTGTTAAATCCGCCAAAGCGTTTGACGGTGCTGGTTCGCATCCGAATATCGTCTGAATTGCTTGCGAAGGAAAATCGCTCGATCGCGCTCATGGTTTCATATTCGGTGACTAGGTTCAGTCCGTCTTCGTCGTCCATTTCATATTGTCCAGCCACGGGAACGATTTCTGCATAGCCTTTTTCCCGCAGGAGTTTCCCTTTCCGGGGGTTATCCACATCGGGAACGATCACCATGACGGTGGAATCTTCATGGCCTTCTCCTTCTCGATCCCAATTCATGGTGCCGTGCCATTGTACCAGGGCCCCACCGGCGGCTAGTTGGCCATCGACTTCATGCATGGTGCAAATTTCTTGCACTCTGGGGTCGTCTGGGGTTAAGGCGCTAACGGTGATTTCGAGTTCTCCCAGTTCTGCCCGCCGAAAGGCCAGGTGATGGGTTGAACGCTGCGATCGCCATGTGCCTGCACTGCGCTGAAAAAATTCCATTGCATCCATCTGGATTAACCTCCTCGATTACTTGGTAACGATTTTGACGTTTTTATTTTAATCTCCTTGAATTATAGACACAAGACCCGATTCTATGTGAATTTTTGTTAATCTCACTACTGTTTACTTGACAAGATGGACAATATAATATCCATGTGCTAGATTAAGGCACAAATCTGCCAACTTCTGAAATCGTGCAGGAGGAGTGAATATGGAAATGCCCGGAAAGCTAACGCTTGAGCAACAATTCAAGATGAAAATCTACGAAGATCAAGTGCAGTCTTTAAGCCACGAAGAAGCTCAAACCTATCTGTTGGAAGTGTTGCGACAAATGATGGTGAAAGATAATCTCGTAAAGCACTTGATGAAGAATGCTTAAATAGAGAAGTGAGCCACCCAGTTGCTTCAAACCTTGAAACCCGGTGGCTCAGATCGATCAAGAATCAATTGAATAACTTTTTAATCTTTAGCTTCTTCAGTTTCCTCAGTAGACGAAGATGAAGCAGCAGAAGTATCCTTTTCTAAGATTTGCTCTTGGCGCTTTTTGCGTTCAGCCTCCAAGATATCCTTCATCACTGCCTGAGCTTGCTTGAGCTTCTCTAAATTCGACCGATACAGCTCAATATCCTTAAGCAGTTTTTCCACAGAGATCCCTAACCCTTGGGCAATCTTTTCTAAAGCTTGGTTACGAGTCTCCTCACTGTTCACTCGTTCGGGATCAACCGTAGAGACTAAGGTATACAAACCAATGGCAAACAAGCGGCTATATTTAAACTTAGGATTAGCGGCGATCGCCTTCAAACGCTCCCGCAAACCCTCCGCACCATCACCTTGATGCGGATCAGAGAGCAGAGCCACCAAAGCCTCTCCAGACCAGTCTTTAACCTGTTCCTTCACCTGTTGAGCATCTGCACGATAAACATTCGCGTCACTCTCCAATGCTTGACACAAAGCCGTAAAAATAGACGCTTTGTCACCCTCCGGTGCATATCCCTCCATAAACTGGTCAAAGGACGAAACAACCCCAAGAGCATAAATGGGGTCATACTCAAAGTCCACATTGACCGATAGCAAATGCATCTCTACCATCAACTCCTCTACCACACGGCGGTAGATAGAATTGATCGGCCGGGTGTGATGAGTATAAAACGCTCGCTTGGTATCTGAGACAGTGCGGACAGTATTCACAGCTAAAATTATCAAGAGTGGGTGATCCCATTCTCACCCCTAAAGGTCACTTTGCCAAGACTTTTCAGAGAAACCAGAGTCGAACCCCAGTTACCAGGAGCATAAGACGGCTGCTTGAATCAAGCCCACCGTCTCCTCTCCCGACCGAAAAACTTGCTTAAGATGCTCGCGGCCAAAATTATCCAGGTATTCTGGGAACCCCTTCTAGGGCATCATTTTCCGTTTCAAAAATTTCAAATACAGAATCCATCATCGTCACTTCAAACACCAACTTGGCTTCTGGGTGAACATTACAGATCCGAAAACTGCCTTTGACTTTCTCCGCATCTCGCATCCCAGCCACCAAAGAGGTTAGACCTGAGCTATCAATAAAATTGACTTGACCCAGATTCACCACCACATGCCTACTGAGCTTGGAAATACATTCCTGTAGCTTCAAACGAAATTGCCAGGCTGTAGTGATATCCAAACGGCCAGTTGGCGTTAAAACTATCACCGTTGTTCCATCTTCAGTTTCGTGTGTTCTTTGCTCCATTTTGGCTCGTCTACCTTCTCTATAGGAATTGTGGACTTCTGGTGTTGATTGTAGTATCTCCAATTGACTTGGAACAAGCCTTAGACCCATAATCAATCAGACTTTCTGGATTTAACCCTCAACATTGAGATCCTCTGCACCCCATTTTAGGGCACAACAGTACAGCCTCTAGGCCTCTAACACACAAAAACCCTTCTGAACTGAAATAATTCTTAATCCATCATCCGCAGATCTCACTGGCAATGTTAACCTAGCGTGAATGACCCACTCCCCGTTGACATTAACCCTCCTAATCCTGCTCAAACCTAAACCGTGTCACTTATCCCTATTATTTTTTAGTGTGAGTATTGAATAGACAATGCCAGATTTTTTGTCTAAGCTATTGGGTCGCAAAAGTCGTAAAGTTCGCTGTACCCTAGCCAAAACCTATCGTGTCATTAGTTCAGCGTCCGTCGATGATCTATGGCAAACCGTTGTTGATTTCGCGGATGTCTCTTGGCATCCCCTCTTAGCGCGAACCAATGTGCCTAGGGGTTTAGTCCCTAAACCCGGACTAATTTTTCGCGCCGTAACCCGGTTAAGCCCAATTCCGATTCGCATTTTTGTCGAACGAGTTAGACCCAGGGAACTCTTAAGCATTAGGATTTTGGCCATGCCGGGAATTGAAGAGCGGATCATCTACCAAGTCGAGTCCACCGTTTGGGGAACGCGGATCTCCTATTCGGTTACCTTGCGAGGATGGCTCTCTCCTGTGATTTGGTCTTTTATTCGTCCCTATGCGGCTAAGGTGGCGGAAGCGCTGGCTAAGGCAGCAGAGAAAGCGGCCCAAGGAAGTTCAGGAAAGAAAACGCCCCCGGAAAACTCGGTGGATTTTGGATTTTGAGTTCATGGGAATAAAAACCCATGAGAACTCCCCAAGAGCGTTAAAATTTTATGAGTAACACCGAAATCATCAACAGCGAATAGCTAATCATTATGAATCTGACCCTCGATCGCCAATCCGTTTTAGAAGTCCTGCGACCAGTGGAAGACCCAGAACTGCGGAAAAGTTTGGTGGAACTGAATATGATTCGCCAGATTGAGATTGATGACCAGGGAAATGTGAATTTTACCTTGGTACTGACAACTCCAGCTTGTCCACTGCGGGAATTTATTGTCGAAGACTGTACGAAAGCGGTGAAACAGATCCCAGGGGTACAAGCAGTGAATATTGAGGTGACGGCCGAAACGCCCCAAGCTAAGAATACTCTACCCGATCGCCAAGGCATTGAGGGCGTGAAAAATATTATTGCTATCTCCAGTGGTAAAGGAGGTGTGGGCAAAAGTACGGTGGCGGTGAATGTGGCCGTGGCTTTAGCCCAAACGGGGGCCAAGGTCGGATTGATTGATGCCGATATCTACGGCCCCAATGCTCCCACCATGTTGGGCTTAGACTCAGCCAAGGTGATGGTACAAGAGAGAGGCGGACAAGAAGTCCTCGAACCCGCCTTTAATCACGGCGTGAAGCTGGTTTCCATGGGCTTTTTGATTGAAAAAGACCAGCCGGTGGTTTGGCGTGGCCCTATGCTCAATGGGGTGATTCGGCAATTCCTCTATCAGGTGGACTGGGGCGAATTAGATTATCTGATTGTGGATATGCCCCCCGGAACCGGAGATGCCCAATTAACCCTCACTCAAGCCGTTCCCATGGTCGGGGCCATCATTGTCACTACACCCCAAAATGTAGCCATTCTTGACTCGCGCAAGGGGCTGAAAATGTTTGAACAGATGGGGGTTCCAGTGCTGGGAATTGTGGAAAATATGAGTTATTTTATTCCCCCGGATCTGCCCGATCGCCAATATGACATCTTTGGGTCGGGAGGAGGCGCAAAAACCTCGGAAGAACTGGGCATTTCCCTGCTCGGTTGTATTCCCCTAGAAATGTCTTTGCGCGAAGGTGGCGATCGGGGCTTACCCATCGTGGTGAGCGCTCCCGAATCTGCCTCCGCTCAAGCCTTAGTGAAGGTCGCTCAGGCGATCGCCGCTAAAATCTCCGTCGCCGTCCTCGCCGGATAAATTGGAGTAAACCAGAGATACTCTAGCAAGAATAGAGAAGGATTAATCCTTCCCTATTCCCTATTCCCTATTCCCTATTCCCCATTCCCCATTCCCTATTTCCTATTCCCCTATGCGTAGATCCCTATTTTACTCTGCCAATTCAGGTTCTAGAATTCGCTGGCTTTCCCTACTCAGTAGTTGGAAAAACTTAGATTGGTTCCTACTCATCTTAGTGGTGGGACTGACCCTATTTGGTGGGATTATGATCCGATCGACCCAGCTTAATCTCGAATACACCGATTGGGTGCAACATTGGATTATTGGGGGAATGGGGTGTATCCTAGCCCTATTTATTTCCCGTTGGCGCTACCAGCAACTGATCCAATGGCAATGGATTATTTATGGCATTACCAATGTTTCCCTGTTAGCGGTGATTTTTGTGGGGACAACGGCTTTAGGGGCGCAAAGATGGATTACGATTGGAGGATTTAATATTCAACCCTCTGAATTCGCCAAATTGGGGGTGATTATTACCTTAGCGTCTCTCCTGCACAGTAAGGGAGCGTCCACACTATCGGGCTTGTTTAAAACCCTGGCTATTGTTGGCGTACCCTGGGCTTTAGTATTCTTACAACCGGACTTAGGAACCTCCCTCGTATTTGGGGCGATCGCCTTGGGAATGCTCTACTGGGCCAATACTAATCCCAGTTGGCTGATTTTACTCATCTCTCCGATTGTCTCAGCGATCCTGTTTAATCTTTATCTTCCTGCCTGGTTTGCTTGGGCAGGTTTACTGGTTCTGTTAGCTTGGACAAGTTTACCTTGGCCGCGCATCGGAGCTGGGGTTACCCTAGCCCTGACGACTGGATTCGGATTTCTGGGTGAGGTGTTTTGGGGACTGCTCAAGGATTATCAGAAAGACCGCTTAATCCTATTTCTCGATCCAGAAAAAGATCCCCTAGGGGGAGGTTATCATCTGATTCAATCTCGGATTGCCATTGGTTCAGGACAACTCCATGGCACGGGGTTATATCAAGGAACCCAAACCCAACTCCATTTTATTCCCGAACAACATACGGATTTTATCTTTTCGGCGGTGGGTGAGGAGTTGGGATTTATTGGCGCGGCGATCCTGTTGGTGGTTTTCTGGTTAATCTGTTTTCGGTTGGTGATGATTGCCCAAAATGCGAAGGATAATTTTGGTTCCTTGCTGGCGATCGGGGTATTATCGATGATTGTGTTTCAGGTGATGGTCAATATTGGCATGACTATTGGCCTGGCTCCAGTGACGGGAATTCCGCTACCTTGGATGAGTTATGGGCGATCGGCTCTGCTGACGAATTTTTTGGCGATCGGCTTGGTGGAAGCGGTCGCTAATTACCGACATCGGCTAAAGTTTTAAGAGGATATTGATCAAATTTGAGAGAATTGAGGTAAAAAACGATGATCTTACCAGGTGTAGCAGTACGGGTAAAAAATATGGGTGATACCTATTATGGCTTTACCGGCCAAGTGCAACGGGTAACCGATGGTAAGGCTGCGGTACTGTTTGAGGGAGGAAACTGGGATAAGTTGGTCACCTTCCGACTGGCAGAACTGGAAATTGATGACCCCACGACGACGAAGTAAAATAGCTATAATTGCAAACCATCTGTAGGGTGGGCAAGCCTCAAGAAGCAAATCAACAATGCTCTTACTATACCTGGCCCACCCTACTGACTTGTGTTTAGGTCTTTCACCCTCTATAAGCGGTTCTCTGTAAAGCCATGACTCAACTATATCCCTATGCCAAGCAGAAATCTCTGCCCACCATGTACGAGCTGCCCAGCGAAAACCCGGAGGAACCTGGATTGCCTGATGAATTTCACGATTACCAACCAGATTTACTCAGTCAAACTTGTCAATCTCCCCGCTACCCGGAAGAAGACTATTTTATCGCCAGCGATCTCAACCTCTACTATGAAAGCAATAATACCCTATGGTACAAACGCCCTGATTGGTTTCTAGTGTTGGGAGCCAAGCGTAGTCGTAATCAAAAGGAATTACGCCTAAGTTATGTGATCTGGCAAGAAAAAGTCAGTCCATTTATGGTGATTGAGTTAGCATCCCCAGGAACGGAAGATGAAGACTTAGGACGCACAGAGCGCCAAGAGGAAAAACCGCCAACCAAATGGGAAGTGTACGAGAAAATTTTACAGGTTCCCTATTATTTTATTTACGATCGCTATCAGAATAACTTGCGAGGGTTTGTCCTCAAGGCGGGAAAATACGAACCATTGGACTTATCTCAAAAGAAAGTCTGGTTAGAGGCATTAGGGCTAGGATTAGGGTTATGGCAAGGGGTCTATGAGGGAATAGAAGGGTTGTGGTTGCGCTTTTACGATCGCAGTGGGAAGTGGATACCAACACCAAGCGAACGAGCAGAACAAGCTGAGTCGGAGTTACAACAATTACGCGATAAGCTCCAACAATTCAACATTGATCCTGATTCCCTGTAAACGCTATATCTGTAAAGCCATGACTCAACTATATCCCTATGCCAAGCAGAAATCTCTGCCCACCATGTACGAGCTGCCCAGCGAAAACCCGGAGGAACCTGGATTGCCTGATGAATTTCACGATTACCAACCAGATTTACTCAGTCAAACTTGTCAATCTCCCCGCTACCCGGAAGAAGACTATTTTATCGCCAGCGATCTCAACCTCTACTATGAAAGCAATAATACCCTATGGTACAAACGCCCTGATTGGTTTCTAGTGTTGGGAGCCAAGCGTAGTCGTAATCAAAAGGAATTACGCCTAAGTTATGTGATCTGGCAAGAAAAAGTCAGTCCATTTATGGTGATTGAGTTAGCATCCCCAGGAACGGAAGATGAAGACTTAGGACGCACAGAGCGCCAAGAGGAAAAACCGCCAACCAAATGGGAAGTGTACGAGAAAATTTTACAGGTTCCCTATTATTTTATTTACGATCGCTATCAGAATAACTTGCGAGGGTTTGTCCTCAAGGCGGGAAAATACGAACCATTGGACTTATCTCAAAAGAAAGTCTGGTTAGAGGCATTAGGGCTAGGATTAGGGTTATGGCAAGGGGTCTATGAGGGAATAGAAGGGTTGTGGTTGCGCTTTTACGATGGTAGTGGGAAGTGGATACCAACACCAAGCGAACGAGCAGAACAAGAACAACAACGAGCTGACCAAGAACAGCAACGAGCAGAACAAGCTGAGTCGGAGTTACAACAATTACGGGATAAGCTCCGACAGCTCGATATTGATCCCGACTCCCTGTAGGTCGCTTACTGTAAAATTATGCAGGATGATGAAAAGCTCATGGGTGAGGGCGGGTTTACAGAATTAACTGCTTTGTCTCCTAAATTTTGGTGAACCCGCCCCTTGACATCCAAGACAGTATCTACAGAGATCTGTAGCGTCAATAAATAGATTTGATATCATTACTCATTACTCATTACAGGGGCTGTTGCAATTCGGACTCTAGGGGACGATCGCCCTTGATCTCTAAACCCTTAAACTCTGGTTTAATGTGGCCAGACCCCTCTTCTGGGGGCCAAAACACCCAACGACTGCCCATGGGGAGCTGATTGAGGCGATCGCTATTTTGGGTCAGTAAAATTAAGGGTAAATTGGGTAAATTCCGGGCAGGTTCCCCAAAACCCGTTCCGGCAAGGCTCTCTAACACCACTTGATGGCCCTGAATCAGACCCGTGTAAGCTGTCCAGAGCTTAACATTCATTTGCCGACGGGAGGCGTGGAAATAGAGGGAAGCCGCAGCAATAACCGCTTGTTCAAAGGTTTCTGGATGCCAAGCCCATTCCGTATCGAGGGCAATCACCACATCGTCACCACCGGCCATAATTTCTAATTCTCGTACCCTTAAGTCCCCATAGCGGGCGCTGGTGCGCCAGTGAATCAGCCTTAAGGGGTCGCCAATGCGGTAGGGGCGCAAGGAGCGAGTCAGCCCTTCTGTGGCATTTTGGATGCCCTGCTGGTCGCGCTTAAATTTCGGGCTTTGGTCTTGCCCCAGGTCGTCAATCAGGGGACAACTCCGCAGGGGCAGGACTTGCGGATAAACGATCGCCGTGGCCCGTGCTTCCCGGCGACGGCGACACCAAAATAAGCCCAAAGGGGCGGCTGTCCTGAGCTGTAGGGTACTCCAGCGATAAATTCCTCTTTTTTGGGTCGGTTGATCGTAAATCCATTTATAGCTGCTGTGAGGGGGGATATGGGCGATCGCGGCGGTTTGGGGAGGACTGAGGACAAAGGGAAGTAGGTCTTGTACTTGGAGCAGAGTTTTGGGTTGGTTGGTGCGATTTTCGATGTCGAGTTCAATGGTGAGATGATCCCCGGCACTGATGGGACGGAGACGATGGCGACGGACCTCTAGGCCGCGCAGCGATCGCACGGGTAAAATAGCGGCCATAAGTAGCAGAGCAGCGAGAATACCGCTAATCACATACAACCATCCCACCATGGTATTGGTCGCTGCCCCGAAAAAGAAGACCATCAGAGCGCCTAACAACCATCCCGCATAAGCTGGATTAACCCATTTTCTCTCTAACCAATCGGCGATCGTCCGTATCACGCTCTTCACTCCATAAAGTAATTCCCCTTATCTTTTATAGCGCTTTTGGAGATGGGGGGATGGGGAGATTGGGGAGATATAGCTAGTCTAAATGAGTTGTGCAATTGGAAATGCCCTCTCCCTATATCCCTC
>NZ_JAQOSO010000046.1 GCF_030068505.1 Roseofilum capinflatum BLCC-M114 | reverse complement strand
TTTTCTATGGGTTTATGCCCTCTCCCTATATCCCTCTCCCACGGGAGAGGGACTTATTTCTCCCCTTCTCCTGCGGGAGAAGGGGCTGGGGGATGAGGGCTTTTCTATGGGTTTATGCCCTCTCCCTTTCATGTCCGTAGGAAAATCCCTCTCCCGTGGGAGAGGGACTTGTTCTCCCCTTCTCCCGTGGGAGAAGGGGCTGGGGGATGAGGGCTTTTCTGTAGGAAAGTTATAATCAAGCTAACCCTACCTCACTCAATCCACTATGGCCAAAGACCTATTTCATGATGTGGTGAAAAATGCCTTAGAAAAAGAAGGTTGGCTGATTACCGACGACCCTCTAGAAATCAAGACGGGTGGCGCGACTGTAAAAATTGACCTAGGAGCTGAACAAATCCTAGCCGCAGAACGAGATAACCAAAAAATTGCTGTTGAAATTAAAAGCTTTCTTGGCTCCTCTAACCTTTATGACTTTCACGGAGCCGTAGGGCAATTTATGACCTATCGACTTGCCCTCAAAGTAGAACAACCAGAGCGCACACTTTATCTCGCCGTCCCCCTAGATGTCTACCAACAATTCTTTTCTCTTCCCTTTGTGCAAATGGTTATTAATCAGTATGAAATTGCGTTAATTATTTATGATTCTGTTGAAGAGGTGATTGCAGAATGGAAAAAATAGAGCGCTATCGTTCCTACATCCAAGAACTGTTAACCGAACACGCTAAACCGTTTAAATCTGAGGGTGAAGCGCAAACCGAACTGGTTTTTGATCTCCAACGAGACCATTATCAAGTCGTCAATACTGGTTGGGAAAACCGCCGACCTCAGTATGGATGTCTCTTACACTTATCGATTAGACAGGATAAAATTTGGATACACCATGACGGGACAGAAATTGGTATTGCCAATGAACTGGTGGAAAAAGGTGTGCCTAAATCCGATATTGTTTTAGCCTTTCGCGAACCTTTGATGCGTCCTTACACAGGATTTGCTGTTAATTAATCGGTAGATTTTGCCCTCTCCCTATATCCCTCTCCCACGGGAGAGGGACTTTTCCCCCTTCTCCCTTCGGCTTCGCTCCCTTCGGCTACGCTCAGGGCAAGCAGGACAGCGCCTGCGGGAGAAGGGGGCAGGGGGATGAGGGGCAGTTATCCCTCTCCCACGGGAGAGGGACTTATTTCTCCCCTTCTCCCGTGGGAGAAGGGGCTGGGGGATGAGGGCAACTTAACCCTGATTCTCAACTGTTTCCTCCTCTGAAGGTGTGGGTTCTATTTGAGGGGATGGAGTCGAGTTTTTCAAGCTCATAAACCCAAAATAGATACCGACAAAAACCCCGGCAACCGCAGCTAATGCCCCCAGTGCTGTCCACTTGGGAACATGACGCTCTTCAAACCAATCGAAATTGAACCGATATCCCCCCAATAGATTCAACCATGCTTTCACGGTTTGCGGTCGATCATTTCGCTTAATTGCCATGCCTTTTTCAATGGCATTTTTAACCCGGTTGGAAATCTCTTGATCAAAGTCTGCCAGGGATTTTAATGGTTTTGTCCCTTCATGTCGGTCTTTTGCGCTAGGGGGAACTACACCCGTTAATAACCAATAGAATAGGGCGGCTAAACTATAAACATCGCTCCAGGGCCCCAATTCTGCTAACTCTTTATCTTCTGTTAGATACCACTCCAGCGCCGCAAATCCATCAGAGGCAAATTTTTGAGTTTCTTCACTTAACCCATGGGACGGCGCTCTAGAAAAATCAAAGCCAATTAACACGGCTTCATCTGTTTTTTGCCGGACTAAAATATTATCCGGTTTAACATCTAAATGCACTAACCCTTTTTTATGGACAGCGATTAAGGCTTCTCCAATTTGGCGAATATAGCGCAGGGCTTCTTTTTCGGGTAAAACTCGCTGGTTTAACTTTTCTAAACTCACGCCGCAAATATATTCCAGAGGCAGACAAACCCATTCATTCCTAAAACTATCGGTTTCTGTAAATTCTTCGTCAATCAATTGCACCACATGGGGATGATCGCATTTGCTTAACTTGGTCGCTTCTCGATGTAATTTATCATTTAGTTTTTTAATTTCCTCTGACGATTTTGGCGTTCGATTTTTGTCAAACATCCGCAATGTTTTAATCACCAAACGTTCATCTTTACGATCGCCTGCCGTATGATAGGCTAACAGAGTTTGGGAAAAACGCCCCGATCCTAATACTCTTTCAACCGTATATTTACTGTTATTGAGCTTACGTTTTTCAACCATAACCCAAACCTCCCCAGCGCCCTCCAGATAACCCGTAATTATACCCCCTCTGTCTTTCTCCGTGCCTCTGTGGTTCAAATAGAATAGCGATCGCCCACTAACCCGGATTCAGATCAGTCTATAATAGGGAACACGGCTCGACCTTGGCCCTCCCCAATCATGAAAATTCGACGCAAACGAACCCTTCAAGAACCCGTGCAACCCAAAACTCAGTTGCCGAAATCTCGTCCTTGGGTCAACCGCAGCCCTCAAGCGATCGCACAGAGCGAACCCTCAGTCACCCCTACGGTGCAATCTCTACCCGTGAACACTGGGGAACTGTTGGGCGGAGTCTCCACTTTAGCGCCGCAAGAGAATTTATACCGATCGCCCGCTCCCCCCGAAAAACCCGGCGCAAGCCTCTATCCCAAGCATCTCCCTAGGCGCGATCGCACCATTTCCCCACCCCACAAATCACCCTTTTTATCAAGGAGTCGGCGATCGCCACAACCCCAATCTTCAACTCCCCCAAAACACCACCTCAACTGGGGACACCTCTCCTCACCCCTCCAACGCCAACCCGACAACTCCCCCTTACCCACACCCTGGAAACCCACCCACCTCTTGCAGCGCCAAAGCCTTATCCAGCGCAAAGACGATCCTCCAGGAGGAACAACCCCACCAACTCCCGCACCTCCAACCCACCCAGCTCCCCTACCCCCCAATCAACAAGACTCTGAGCAACAAAACCGCCCCCAACCCCCCAGCCACAAAGCTCCCGACACCCCCGATAAAATTCAGCTCCAACAACTCATTGCAGAATTAAAAGAGGCCCAAAGTCAATTCCTAGCAGAAAAAACTCAGAAAGAAAAAACCTTATCATCCCTATTAACCCCCATTGATAATTGGATTGAACGCAAAGCCGGTCAATCCGGTTATTCCGATATTTTCTATATCTATAAAAACCAAGGGCCCCTACAAAGGGCCATGATTTTATCCCAGCTAGGAGTCAGTAACTTTTCCCTAGACGAAGCCAAATCTAATCTCAAATCCAGACAACTCAGTAAACTCGGTCGTAAAGGCTTTAATTGGGCCAAATTTTCTGACGCACTGCAAACCGTCAGAGCCGTTAACCCTTGGGATGATACCTTTATCCAAGATATGTCCGAACTCGGTGGTGCAGTTGCTGCCGTTGGTTCTGCCTCCGTATCTCAGATGGCTAATCTGGTTGGAGGTCAAGCCGTCGCCGATTGGAGTAGTGAAGTTGCCTCCCTTTTGGGCGTTGTGGGCCTACTGATTACAGCCTATCGAGAATATACAGAACTTTTAGCCGATAACGATCTGGCTCTCTATAAAACTCGCGTCGGTAAGCTCGGTTCTACCCTAGCCGACATCGGCCGCTATACCAGTACCGGACTGGTCACCCTATCCAACGCAGTCGAAAAGACAGGAATACTCAACACCCTGGGAAGTGGACTCTCCACCGCAGCCGCCACATCCGCAGCCGGAGCGTTTGCCATTGTTGGCGGGGCCATTAATATCGGAGTAGGAGTTGGCCAATATCGTCAAGCCGCAAAAAATAAGCAAGAGTTAGAAGCAATTGGTAGCCGTGATGATCTCCATAGCGACCTGACCAAAGGAGCAAAATTAGGCGCAGAAAACCAAGGTTGGGATAAAAAAGCAGGTGCAGCCAAAGTTCTGAAAGGAACCGCCATGATCCTCGGTGGCGCTCTGCTATTAGCGGGATTAGGGCCGGCTGGATGGATTGCTCTGGCTGTGGCTGGAGTCATTGGTGGTACGATCGCTTTAGCCAAGTATTTTGCTTGGCGTAAGCGCAAAACCGATTTTGTCGATGAAGAATTAGGCGTGAATGAACGATATCATCGGCAGACCGGTCGAAGTGTGAAAACCGGATTTATGGCCACAAAATTGGGTTTATCTAAACAAGAGAAAGCACGAGATCAAATTAGGAATGATACTTTGAAACAGCAAGGATTTGTCAGTGCCGATCAATATTATTTCTATCGCCTGAATCAAATGGCCGGAACTATCTTAGAGAAGGCCCACGCAGAAATGCAAGTCTTGAAACAGCGAGACGATCTGCAAACAGATACGGCTAAAACAGATAAGACTAAACTGCGGGATTATCTGCAAGCCAACGATCTCGATCCGAAGCAATATCCAGGATTATGTATCTTGATTGGTTTAGGTCTGAAACTTACAGTTAAGCGAATTGTCAATAACCGATTACCGAAGCCAAGTAATGTTGTCACGCAACTCGATTATAGTAAGTAGAGGGAATTATGGAGCCTTTAGAACCTCCCGATGAGTTATTGGTGGCAATTCAAGAGAGCTTAAACACTTGGGAAATCGAAAATCAATGGATTGAGCCTACTGAAGAAGTTCCCTATTATGGTTTAATTGCTCGGTTTTATCTGTTAGAAGGTATCCCGATGGATTGGCAGTTTTGTCTCTTGCCAAAAATGCATGAAAGTGAAGAGTTTGCCACCCAAGAATTCTTACAATTATTTATTGAGTTAAGCAAAAATGTAACTCCCGAAAATCTCGATAAAACCCTTAGAGAGCTGGCCCAAATCAATTTAAACTTACCCTTTGGTGCGTTTGGAGTTGTCGAAGATTTGCAGATTCTCTACTTCAAGCACAATACCTTAATCGATCGCAGGGGAGATCCGAGCATCACCCTAGACCTACTCCAAAATCAATGGAGTATTATCCTATACAGTCTAAATTGTTTTTTTGAATCCTTAATGCAAACCCTGGAGAATTGATTACACTAGGTAGAATTGCACTCAAAACGCCTGTTCTCATGTTCACCGACATTTTCCCGTTCTCCTTTTCCCTCGATACAACGGCGATCGCCGGAACCACCCTTTGGTCTCTCGGTCTTTACTTAGGTTTTTCTCCCCTTGGGGATTGGATTATGCTGCAACTGACTCGGTGGTTTAACTTTGCCGAACGCAGTCTCTATACCTCCGTCGAAGAGTTCGAGCGCACTCGCGAAAGCCGGGAAGCGCAAAACTCCTTTTATGCCTCCCTCTTTAGTATCATCCCCTTCCTAATTGTCGGTGCTTTATTTAACTGGGCCGTAGAAGCAACATTAGGCAATAGTTGGGCCATTAGCATGGGATTATTAGCCTGTGTCGCTTGTGGAGTTTATGAACTCGGACGCAGAGATGGTCAAGAATAGGGAAATAAGCGATCGCGCTCTCTCCTGTCACCATCCCTTACAGTTGATCCATCAGTGCTTTTTCGACTGTAACTAAGGTACTCGTACTGCGTACCATCATCGCATGAGGAAAAACACAGAGTTTAATATTAGTTCCCACCGGCATGATCGAACTTTGGGCCGGAACAATGACAAAATCGTAGGGAGTCCAGAGAGAACTAAACTTCACTTTTTCTAACTGCTGTACATCTCCATTTAAATCGGCTAAAAACTGACTTCCCGGACGCATTTGTACAGCGCCAATAAAGGGGAGTAAATAAGCCATATACGTTCCATGATGGGGAGAAGCAATGGTAATAAATCGTTGAATTTTATCCAGTCCTCCTAAGCGCTGCACATAATAGCGACTGACTAAACCACCCATGCTCAAGCCGATTAAATCAATGGGTTGATCCGGGGCAAAGTTTTGATCGACATAGGTTTTAATCTGTTGAGCTAGTCGATCTAATCCTACTACTGAAGTATTGGGAACTACATCAAATCGATGCACGTCCCATCCCCGTTCTTTTAGGTATTTAACCATGCGGTTAAATACATAGGCTTTGCGAAAAATACCATGAATTAAAAGGACAGGATTGCGATGTTTTGACATAGATAGTTTTATAGCGCTTCGCGCTAGGGAATAGGGAATAGGGAATAGGGAATAGGGTTGTGGTACATGGCTTTGAGCCGTTACAGCGCTTTGCGCTGTAACTAATTAACAAATTTTTAGTCAAGGAGTAAGGTAGGCACTGCCCACCTTACTTTCCCTCATTAAGATCGGGTTTGACATTGACGCAATTGACGGTGCAATTCCTCCACGGAGGTTGCCGGTTTTTTACAGGACAGACCTTGACAAACAAAGGCGATCGCCCCTTCCGGTAATTCTGGAACGTTCTGGATCATCACCGTCGGTAAATATAACCCCTGTAGCTGCTCTAGTTGCCCTTCCATAATCCGCACTAGGGTACAGTTGCGATACCAGTCTAGGGCAGAAAATAAACTGGGACAAGCTTGAGGCGATTTGGAGAAAATGGTGCTAAAGGCAAGTAAGCCTTGTTCGGCGCGATCGAAATAATCCAGGTTTTCAGTTAAGAGGAATAAGCGCACTAAATTGGCAATGGCGATGCCATTTGCGGCAGGGGTAGCATGATCTAAATAGCTCCGTTCTTGGATAATCAAATCATCACTTTTGGTGCTGTTGTAATAACCGCCCAATTCTACACTCCAAAGCAATTGATCGAATTCGGCTTGAATTTCGATCGCTTTGGCTTGTAAATCGGGAAGCTCTAAACTGGCAGAACACCATAAACTGGCCTGCTGAATATCCAAGAGGGCTTTAATCAATAAGGCGTAATCTTCGGCTTGGGCGAAAACGTCGGGTTCACCTTCATAGTTTAGCCGGTGACAGCGACCATTTACCCATTGATTCTTTAGGAGAAAACTAGCTCCCTGAATGGCTAGGTCTAGATAATCGGGACGTTGCCAAACTTTGGCGGCTGCGGCTAACCCGGATATCATTAAACTGTTCCAGGATAAAATCATTTTGGTATCGGTTACCGGGGGGATACGTCCTGGCCAGGTTTGGGTTTTGGCTTCCTGGTTATTGCGAGCGGGTGGAAAGGTTTCGAGGGTTTTGCTAGGGCTACCATAGCGCAGGGTGAAAAGTTTGCTTAGTCCAGTTTCTAGGGTGTCTGAAAGTTGTCCTTTTTGGGTGCGCTGTAAGACGAGTTTGCCTTCAAAGTTTCCAGTTGGGCTAATATCAAACTGTTGCTGAAGCTCTTGAAATTCTTCGGGGCTGAGTTGGCTTTCTAATGTGCCATAGTCCCAGATATAAAAGTCTCCTTCTTCGGGTTCTAAGGCCGTGGATGAGGTGAAGTTATCGGCATCTTGGGCGGCCCAAAAATAGCCTTGGGGGTCGGTCATTTCCCGCTTTAACCAGGTGACGGTGGAGGCGATCGCCCGTTCTATGGCTCGATCTTGTATCCCCGCATCCCAGAGATGAGCCAGATATTCCATAATCTGACCATTGTCATAGAGCATTTTTTCAAAGTGGGGAACTGTCCATGTACCGTCTACGGTGTAGCGGTGGAAGCCTCCGGCCACATGGTCGAAAATGCCCCCCAGCACCAGGTCATAGCCCCTCTGAGCGCAAGTTTCTAGGACATCTTGGGGGGAATCACTCTCAGCAAAACGGGTGGCTCTGAGGGCAGTTTCGGCATAGGGAATCATGGGAAAACTTGGGCCCATATCCCGCGCTCTGAGGATACTGACGCTCGTGGAGAGTCCTTTCTGCAAGAGATCGTCCCCCAATTCTCCGGTTGCGGGAATGGTTGCTGCTTGGTGCAGAGCTTCGGCGATCGCCTGTTTGCGACTGGCTAATTTTTCCTGTTCCTGGTCATAAAACAGTCGCAATGCTTGCAAGACTTGTAAAAATCCGGGCCGACCATAACGGGGTTCCACGGGAAAATAGGTTCCCCCATAAAAGGGAATCCGATCTTCAGGAGTCAGGACAATATTTAACGGCCATCCCCCTTGTCCCGTCATCATTTGCAACGCTTGCATATAAATGCTATCCACATCGGGGCGTTCTTCTCGATCCACTTTAATGGGCAGAAAATTGGCATTCATATAAGCAGCAATTTCTGCATTACTAAAGGCTTCCCCTTCCATCACCGTACACCAATGACAGCTTGAATAGCCAATGGAGAGAAAAATTGGTTTATTTTCCTGTTGTGCAGTTTGTAGCGCCTCATCACACCAGGGCCACCAGTCTATGGGATTTTCAGCATGTTTTCGGAGGTAGAGACTTCTGGATTGGGCCAAACGATTGGTCATTGATCTATGATGGGTGAATACAACAGCATGTTCTGCATTCTAACTCAAATTTCGAGAAAATAAGCTTTTCTAAAGACGGAATTAATGATGATAAAATCTATCGTATCGATTTTAGTTTTTAATGCTCTGATTGTTTTTCCTTCCGTAAGTTGGGCAAATCCGATGGATCAATTGCGCCCAGTTTATGAAACTATTTTACAAACCTATCCCCAGGAATTAGAGCAAGCCCAACAATTAGGCAATCCCCTGTTTGAATTGGGGATCTTAAATAAGGCAGCAGCAGCCCATCAATATTTGGGTGACTTTGAGGAGGCGATCGCCCTCTACGAACGGGCAATCAAACTCGCCCGACAATTGGGGGATGAAGAGATGGAAGGGAGCCTTCTGTGGAGTTCATCGACTGCCCACAGTCAGCTCGGAGATGCCTATGGAATTGACTTTTTAGAATCTCAGTTAGCAGTTGCTCCTACTGCTTCGAGTCGTAAGGTGATTCTCAAATATTTGAGTTTGGCTTATTTGCAAGCTCTAGAGTATGAAAAAGTCATTTTAATGCGCCAAGAATATCTAGATATTGTGCGTCAAATTGGGACTAAAACAGAAGAGATTGAAGGACTCAATGATTTAGGATTAGCTTATTTTGCCAATCGCGACTATCGTCAAGCTGTTCAGGCCCAAGAAGAAGCCCTCACTTTAGCCAAATCGGTAGATAATGCACAACTTAAGGGCAGTATTTTAGTTCACCTAGGAATTAGTTATAGTTACGCCCAGCAACTGGAAAAAGCACTCCAGACGTTTGAAGAACTTTTAGCCGTTGGTGAAGCAACGGGAAATGAGTTTCAAGTGGATCAAGCCCTAAAAGCGTTGAGCGAATATTATACCATTGAGCAAGACTACGAGCAAGCCATCGCTTTACAACAAAAGCGCTTAAATCGGATTCGAGAACAAGATGATTTTACCTCCGAGTCTTTTGCCCTGCAAGATCTCAGTAATATTTACTATTGGTCAGGGAATTTAGAGCAGGCGATCGCGGTTCAAACTCAAGCCCTAAATCTGCTCAACCAAGGATTTGAAGAACAACAACAGGAGTTTCCTACTGCTGCTGATGCTCTAGAATTTTCTCGTCTATCTTCCCAAGCCATTGGTCAAGAACGATTGGGTTTTTTACTGCTACAAGACGAACAACTAGAAGCGGCAAAATCAAGATTTTCCCAGGCGATAAAGGGTTATGATAACCAGCGTAATAGTGTTCTCTTCAATCTAAATTTCACGAGTTTTTCTGAAGATGAACTAAAGATTTTCACCTACGATCAATCCACGGATATTTATCGCCTTTTACAGCAAATTGCCATTGAAGAAAATAAACCTCTAGAAGCGTTGGAACTTTCAGAGGCTGGCCGTGCTAGGGCTTTGGTGGATTTGTTAGTGAGTAAATTAGGAACCGATCCGAGTTCTATGGTGGCTGAACCGCCCAATATTAGTCAGATTAAGCAAATTGCCCAACGGGAAAATACGACGTTAGTGACTTATACGGTGCAGTATGAATATGGGCGGTTTTATCAACGGGGCCCTGGAGAATGGTTAACGTCCGATCTGCCAGAACGAATTGCGACTGAATTATATGTTTGGGTGATTTCTCCCCAAGGAAATATTGAGTTTCGCCAGGTTCCCCTGAATTTTAGTTTAGATGAATTGGTAAAAAAAGCACGGGTGTTTATTACCCTCACGGGGCCATCCCGTCGCCGACTGCCTCCGGGAGAACCTCTGAAAGAATTGCATGAGTATTTGATTGAACCGATCGCCGATTTATTGCCTAAAGACCCGCAGGAGCGTGTAACGTTTATACCCCAAGATGCTCTGCTTTTAGTCCCGTTTCCGGCTCTTCAGGATAGGAATGGGACGTACTTAGTAGAGAAACATACGTTAATGACTTCTCCTTCGATTCAAGTTTTAGATTTAACTCGTCAAAATCGCGATCGCAATCAAAATCAAGGAGCGAGGGAGAATCAACCCTTGGTGGTGGGCAATCCTACGATGCCGGAAATTGAGTTAGATGGGGGTAAAATTAGGGTGCAACTGGAAGATTTACCGGGTGCGGAACGAGAAGCCGAGGCGATCGCCACTTTGCTCAATACAGAACCCTTAATTGGCGATCGCGCCACCAAACCCACCGTGGTCTCTAAAATGCAAGCCACCTCGACCATCCATCTAGCCACCCATGGACTGCTCAACGATCGAGGCGGATTGTTGAGTTCCTTAGCTCTAGCTCCCACAACTGGCGATCAGGGTTTTTTGACGGCCAAAGAAATCTCCCAACTCTCCCTCAACGCAGAATTAGCCGTACTGAGCGCCTGTGACACGGGACGGGGAACGATCAATGGGGATGGAGTAATTGGACTCTCACGAGCCTTTGTCAGCGCTGGAGCAGAAGGGGTATTAGTCTCCTTATGGGCAATTCCCGATCAACCCACGGTGATGGTCATGACCAACTTTTATCAACAAATACAACAGGGAGAAGATAAGGCCAGCGCCCTGCGGCAAGCCATGTTACTGACTCAACAACAGTTCCCAGAACCTCGCAATTGGGCTGCTTTTACCTTCATTGGCATGTCTGAATCCGTCCAAAATTGAACCCAACTGGATACCTGAACGAACTGTGCGTTTTCAGAATTCAGACTCCTGAAGTTTACGCAAGTTAACGTGAATAGGAAAACCGATTTAAATTTGATATAACAGAAAACAACTGCCCAATGACAACAAGACTTAATCGGTACAGGGTTGATTGTGGGAATAAAAATACAGCGTAAGTTCTAGAGTCTCTGGCAATTATGCACCAGTCTGATTTTGAAAAATTCAGCTTCAAAGACGATGAGTGGATTGATTTTCATCCCCTCACTGTGGAACCTCAGATGCGATGGTCAGAGGCGATCGCCCATTGGCAGCTCTACCAAAATTCCCAAAACCTAGCCGATCCCCCTTCCCTAGGGTGGGTCATCGAAGACCAACACTTAATCGGACGCTTACATTTATCTTCTTTACTTCCCTATCTAAGGGGGTCGCAAAGCGGGCAAAACATGACCGTTTTGCAACTCATGGAACCCGTAGGGATCACCCTAGAAATTTCTGACTGGGCAACATTTAGCACTCAGGATCATTTCTCAACCCTGATGGCCTATTTTCAGCAGCATCATCTCACCCATCTCCCTTTAGTCACCCCCACCCATAAATTGATCGGTGTAGTTACCCTCTCCAACTTATTCCAGCATCTGAGGGGTAACCCTAGGGAAACAACCCCCCCCTCACCCTCCCCAACCCATTTCGATCAAACCTTTGCCCAAGCGGTCATTGGCATGGCCCATATTGACCTACAGGGAAACTTTATTGAAGTCAATCAGAAATTTTGCGACTTAGTTGGGTATTCGAGTTCCGATCTGATTCATCACTCTTTTTTTGAACTGATGGTTCCTCACAATATCCAAGGTTCAGAATATCGTAATTATACACAAGTAACTCGACGTTACTTAGATCGGCTCTTAAGTGGCTCTTTACCCTTTATTACCATCGAAAATAGCTATCTTCCTAAATCTGGAGTTCAGAGTTGGGTGAATACCACTATCTCGTTAGTGCGTTATGCATCTGGAAGACCCGCTTACTTTCTCAGTGTAATTGAAGATATCAGCGATCGCAAGCTCTTAGAACAAAAGTTACATACCTCTGAAGCGGAACTGCGATCGGTGTTCGCTGGCATGACCGAACTGGTTTTAGTCATGGATCATGACGCAGAAGTGGTGAAAGTTTCCCCCACTTGTCCGGCCCTCTCTTTCCATCAATCCTACGATCTCATTGGCGAAACCATTAATCAAATTATTTATGGAGACTATCGTTCAAAATTGATCGGTTATTTACAACAGGTCTCCAAGCAAAACCAAACCATCAATTTTGAGTATTACTTAACCCTATCGACACAGACCTTTTGGTTTGCCGCTACCCTATCCCCCATGCCGGACAAAAAAGTAATTTTTGTCGCTCGTGATATCACGGAAAGAAAACGCAATGAAGAACAACTCAGACTCTTACAAAGAGCGGTAGAAGTCTCGGATAATGGCATTATTATTAGCAATGTTCAACACTCTAGTTTACCCATTATTTATGTTAATCCTGCCTTTGAAAAGATTACCGGATATTCTGCCCGTGAAGTTCTGGGCAAACCGCTTTTTTTTCTCTATGAAAACAGTCTCTATAAATCAGAATATACCGACATAAAAAGACAAATTCGTAACGAAAACTTCTTTGAAGTCACTTGCCAAAGCTATCGTAAAAACAGGCAGCACTTTTGGAGCAACTTATCCCTGTATCCCTTGCGAGATAAAATAGGAAAACTGACTCACTATGTCATGCTGCAATCGGATGTAACAGAACGAATAGCTGCTGAAGAAGCCTTAAAAAAAAGTGAAAAACGTTGGCAACTTGCTCTCAAAAGTAATAATGATGGAATTTATGATTGGGATTTGGAAAATAATACCATGTTTTATTCGGCTCGATGGAAAGAAATGCTGGGATTTTCCGAGTCAGAAATTAGCGATCGCCCCAGTGAGTGGATGACTCGTTTACATCCCGATGATTTTGAACAGGTGATGTTTACCAATCTTGATTATCAGGGTAGTCCAAACAATCCCCTATTTACCATTGAATATCGGATGCGCTGTAAAGATGGCAGTTATAAATGGATTTTAGACCGGGGACAAATTTTGTACGATCGTCACGGAGAAGAAGTCCGGATTATTGGCTCTTATACTGATATTACAGAACGCAAAGAATCGGAAGAAAAACTGCGAGCTTCCCAGCAACGCTTGGAATTTTTAGTCGATCAAACCCCTTTAGGAGTAATTGAATGGTCGATTGATTGGCAAATTGTAGAATGGAATAAAGCAGCCGAACGAATTTTTGGTTATCGTCGTCTAGAAGTTTTATCCTCTCGCCATAGCTTTGAGATTTTATTTGCTGAATCCAAAAAAGTTCAAGCAGATGCTTTAATCCAAGCCTTAGAAGCTGAAGAAGATACCACCCATTCCATTTGTGACAATAGGAGGCGATCGGGAGAACACATTGTTTGTGAATGGTATAATACAGTCTTGATGGATCGCCAAAATAATGTGATTGGATATGCCTCAATGATTGCTGACATTACGGATCGCAAGCAAGCAGAAAAAGCCTTGATTCAGGCGAAAGAGGCAGCCGAAGCAGCCAATCAAGCGAAAAGTAGCTTTTTAGCCAACATGAGTCATGAGCTGAGAACGCCATTAAATGCCATCTTAGGATTTACTCAACTCATTGACCGCAGTCCCGATCTAAGCTCCGTGCATCGCGAACAATTGCAGATTATTAATCGCAGTGGCGAGCATTTACTTTCCTTGATTAATGATATTCTAGAAATGTCAAAAATTGAGGCAGGAAAGATTACCCTAAATGAGAATGTCTTCAATTTATGGACGTTGCTCGATACCCTCAATGAGATGCTGCAAATTAAAGCAGACCACAAAGGATTAACCTTAGCCTTAGTTCGCTCTCCTCAAGTGCCTGAATATGTGGCGGGTGATGAGAGTAAATTGCGTCAAGTGCTGCTCAATCTATTAGGAAATGCAATTAAATTTACACAACAGGGAGGGGTAAAATTAGTGGTCTCGGCGATCGCCCCCCCAGAAGCTCGTCCCCTCCGAGTCACCTTTGAAGTCAGCGATACCGGCCCAGGAATTGCCCCAGAAGAGTTAGAAACCCTATTTGAACCCTTTGTGCAAACAGCTGTCGGCCGACAATCTCAACAAGGAACCGGCCTGGGATTACCCATTAGTCGTCAATTTGTCCAACTCATGGGTGGAGACATTCAGGTAGCCTCTCAAGTGGGGGTTGGCAGTCAATTTACCTTTGACTTACTCCTCCAACCCGTCGAGGCTCAACCCCACCCTTTCCAAACGACCAGTCGAGTGATCCATTTAGCCCCCAATCAACCCACTTACCGCATTTTAGTCGTGGATGACTCCCCAGATAATCGCCAACTCCTAGAGGCGTTATTACACAGTGTGGGCTTTCACGTCAAACAAGCCAGCAACGGACAAGAGGCGATCGCCCTTTGGGAAACCTGGAACCCCCATCTAATCTGGATGGACATCCGGATGCCGGTGATGGATGGACTCCAAGCCACCCAATATATTAAATCCCATCCTCAAGGGAAATCCACAGTCATTATCGCCCTCACCGCCAGCGCCTTTGCCGAAGAGCGCCAGCAAGTCCTAGCCATCGGCTGTGATGACTATCTCAGTAAACCTTTCCAAGACGAAGAGTTATTCCAGACCATGGCTAAATACTTAGACCTTACTTATGTTTGTGATTATATAGACAACCGTGCCCCGTCCTCTTCCGACTCTGACTCCCTAGAAGCCCTCTCAGACTCGACCTTACATTGGGAATTAATGCCCCAAGCGTGGTTAGAGAACCTCTATCAAGCGGCGATCGAAGCCGATGCTGAATTAATCTTACAACTGATGGAGGAAATTCCCGAACCCCAGCAAAATCTAATCACCTATTTAAATGATTTAGTCGATAATTTTGAATTTGAAGTAATTACCCAAAAAATAAGTTCAGTGTTATATTAAAAATATAGAATTGTTAAACTCAATAAGGAACTCTGAGATCGACCTAAACCTCTCTGAGAGTTTTATTCACCTAAAAAGTAACCAGAACCGTGGATTATCCCAACCCAAAATATAATATATTACTCGTTGATGACACCCCAGAAAACTTACGTCTATTGTCGGATTTACTCAGCCAACAAGGATATAAGGTTCGTAGTGTTATGAATGGTAGAACGGCCCTTAAAGCAGCTCAAGCCAAACCTCCAGACTTGATTTTACTCGATATTAATATGCCCCAAATGAACGGTTATCAAGTCTGTCAAGAACTCAAATCTATGGAGGTCACCCAAGAAATACCCATTATATTTATTAGTGCCCTAAACGAGGTCTTCGATAAAGTCAAAGCGTTCCGGGTAGGTGGATGTGACTACATCAGTAAACCCTTTCAAATCGAAGAAGTTTTAGCCAGAGTCAAGCATCAATTGCACCTTAAATCAGCGCAAACTGAACTGAAAAAATTAAACTTAAAATTAGAAGAAAGAGTCCAAGAACGTACCCAAAAACTGCAAGAAACCAATCAAGCCCTAAGCCAAGAAATTCAAGAACGAAAGCGCGTTCAACAAAAACTCTTAGAGATGGCCCTGCATGACTCCTTAACCGGACTGCCGAACCGGGCCCTATTTATGGAACGACTCGAAGGAGCCATTCAAAATCTAAAAGTAAATGCCGACCAACAATTTGCGGTACTCTTTCTAGACTGCGATCGCTTCAAAGTGATCAACGACTCCCTCGGTCACCTGGTCGGCGATCGACTGCTCCAGGCGATCGCCCAACGGATCGACAGCCTCCTAGACTCAAACATGATCCTCGCTCGCCTAGGAGGAGACGAATTTACCATCCTCGTAGAATCCTGTAGCAGCCTAGATGAAGTCAAAAAACTAGCAGAAACCATCCTCAACAGCCTCTCCTACTCCTTCCAGCTCGAATACCACGAAGTCTTTATCAACGCCAGCATCGGCATCGTCATCAGCCATCAGGACTACCACAAACCCGAATACGTCCTCCGGGATGCCGACACCGCCATGTACAAAGCCAAAGCCATGGGTAAAGGACAATACCACGTCTTCGACCCCACCATGCACCAACTCGCTCTCAAACGACTCACCCTAGAAACCGCACTCCGCAAAGCCATAGAACACCAAGAATTTCTCGTTCACTACCAACCCATCATCAACCTGCAAACCGGAAAAATCAGTGGATTTGAAGCCCTCGTGCGCTGGCAACATCCCCAAAAAGGACTCATCAGCCCTGGCGAATTTATCCCCATCTGCGAAGAAACCGGACTGATCAACGACATTGGCTATTGGGTCTTCCAACAAGCCTGCAATCAACTCAAAATCTGGCAACAGACCCTGAAAAACGACCACCTCAAAATCAGCATTAACCTCTCCGTCCGTCAATTCTCGCAAATGAACCTGATGGAAAAAGTGGCCGAAACCGTGACCAAAACCGAGATTTCCCCCCAATCCTTAACCATGGAAATCACCGAAAGCGCCCTGATAGACAACCCCGTACATGCTCGCACCCTGCTCCATGAAATCCGAGACCAAGACATTCACATTTCCCTAGACGACTTTGGCACAGGCTACTCTTCCCTCTCCTATCTGCATACCTTACCCATTGATATCCTCAAAATCGATCGCTCCTTCATTAACAGCCTGAGCCAAGAAGAATCCGATCTCGGCCTGATTCCTCCCATTATTCAAATTGGCCAAACCCTGAACATGAAAGTCGTCGCCGAAGGCATCGAAACCCCCGAACAACTAGACATTCTCAGACAACTCCACTGCGACTTTGGTCAAGGCTATTGGTTTGCCAAACCTTTGAACATCAGAGAAGCCACAGCCCTGCTGCAATCCAATCCTCAGTGGTAAACTCAACAAGATTAACGGTTAATGAATTTAATGATTATTAACTCCCTAAATCCATGTTCCGATACCCATCCTTTCCTATCCTGGTCATCGCTCCCTTATTAATCTCAACTGCGATCGGTATCGCCGTAACCGCATGGGTATATTCCAGTCGCTCCCTGCCGATCCCCCCAGGCCTCTGGTTTGCCTGGATCGTCTTACTGCTGACCACAGGTTTCGGCATTAAACAAGCCCATCACCTCCACCGCAAACTACGCCAACCCTCCCCAAACCAACAGCCCCCAAGCGAAACCCCTCCTCCCCCCTCCCCAGAGCCTCAACTCCCAGATGTCTCCCCCAACCTCTTACTGGCCCTAGAACAAACCTTAAACACCACCCCTGACTTCCCCAGTGCCCTGCACCTAATCCTAGAACAAATTTGTCAACTCACCGGTTGGACTTACGCCGAAGCCTGGATTCCCACGGCTGACAAAAGCGCCCTCCAATGTAGCTCAATTTGGTATCAAAATACCCAATCTCTCTCCCCAGACCACCGGGTTGCCCTACAAGACTTTCGCCACTACACCGAAGGTCTAATTCTCCTTCCCGACGAAGACATTCCCGGACGAGTTTGGCATAGCAACCAACCCCAATGGTTTGGGAACCTCGCCCAAGACAACGATATTTTTTCCAGGGGAACCCTGGCCCACAAAGTCGGTCTAGGAGCCGCCTTTGGCCTACCCATACCCATTCCTGCCCAAGAAACCCTCACCCCTAACCTGATTCCTAGACGCTCGGCCACCTTGGGAATTTTAGTATTCTTTACCCATTATTCATCCTTCCAAAATCCATACTGGGTCAAACAGCTCTCCGATCGCGCCCTTGACTTTGGCAGAATTCTGCATCAAAAACAAGTCACCACCGAATTTAAAACCCTCTTCAGTGCGATCACAGATGTAATTCTTGTTTTTGATGCCCAAGGCTACATTCTCAACATTGCTCCTACAACCCCCCAACCCCTCTACCAAATGCCCTCCCACTTGATCGGTAAAAGCGTACAAGATATCTTTGAACCCGATCAATCCACAACCTTTATTAATTGGATCTGGCAAAGCCTCAATACTCAAACCACCCTACAAACAGAATATCAACTCACCATCGAAGATCAAATCCTCTGGTTTTCTGCCACCATTGCCCCCATTACGGATGTTTCCGGCATGGGGGACTCTGTAATTTGGATTGCCCGTGATATTACGGAGCGCAAACAGGTAATGGAAGCCCTCTCCGGCGCTAAGGAAGCAGCAGAAAAGGCCAATCAGGCCAAAAGTCATTTTCTCGCCAAAATGAGCCATGAACTGCGAACTCCCCTGAATGCAATTCTCGGTTTTACCCAAGTCATGATCCGCCATCTGAGCGCCAATCAACATTCTCTGAGTGCGACTCAAATTGAGGAACATTTTGGCTATCTGAAAGTGATTCATAACAGTGGAGAACATCTATTAGACCTGATTAACGATTTGTTGAACTGGTCAAAAATAGAAGCGGGTAAAATGGAGTTGCATCAAAGTCGGTTTAATTTGTACGACATGCTCAGTACCCTCTATCAAATGTTTAAGCTCAAGGCCGAGCATCAAGGGTTAACTTTGTCCTTTGAAGTGGATACTCATGTGCCTCCCTTTATTGAAGGAGATTCAGGTAAAATCCGCCAAGTGTTGATTAATTTGTTGGGTAATGCTCTCAAGTTTACCCCTGAAGGGGGGATCACAGTGGGAATCCATTGGCGCGAGGATCGGTCTTTAGAAGAGGCATTCTTAATCTGTGAAGTCCAGGATACGGGGATTGGAATTGCAGCGAGTGAATTGGCTCATCTGTTTGAACCTTTTGTACAAAGTTCGAGCGATCGCGGCTTTCAAGAAGGTACAGGTTTAGGCTTACCCATTAGTCAGCAAGTGGTGGAACTGATGGGAGGACAACTGACCGTAGAATCTGAGGTGGGTCAAGGCAGCCGGTTTCAGTTTACCCTACCCGTGAAGCGAGAAACCAGGGAAACCTCCTCAGACCCCATAGAGTATGAGATTCCCGCCAATCTGAGACCTCACACCGCTCCCCTACCGACGGCACAAGAAAAAGTGGAAGATGAAGACCTCAGCTATGTTCAAGCTTCAGATTGGGAAAAACTCCAACAGGCAACCTTAGCCGCCGATGAAGAACTGCTGCTAAAGTTGATTGAGACCATTTTTACCCCCAATTCGCAGATGCGAGGATGTTTAACGGAATGGGTCTATGATTTTCAATTCGATCGCGTGGATCAGTTGATTCGCGAGCAACTCTCTCAAAAGGCTAACTGATTATGACCCTCGATCGCATCACGGGTAAGCTGAAACAGAAATGGCAACAGATCCAATCGGGACGTATCCGACACAAAATTGGATCGGGTTATGCCTTAGCCATTGGTACGGGATTAGCCGGTTCCTTAATTGGCATGGTTTTAGCCGATTATTATCAAGGCCAAGGAATTGTGCAATTAGCCGATGCGAATATTCAAGCCCAATTGTTGGTTCATTTTCAGGTGGAAATCGAGAGAGCCGAACGATTCGCGGTTTTGCTGGGGACAGTAGCAGGCGATCGCCAAGCTTCACAACTCTACCAACAGAAACTCCACAATAACCTAGCCCAGATCCAAGCCATCCACCAAGAACTACAAACCTTTATCACCGGAAATCCTGCCTGGTTAGCTACTCCTGTAGACAGCTTCGAGCCATTTCTCGACCAGTATACTCAAGCCTTAGTTGAATACAGCGATCACATCCAAAACATTGTTAATCAACCCGATCTTCCCTTACCCGAGCAACACAATCAACTGCGATCGCTCATTCTCTCCGAGCAACAGCAAGAATTAGACCAATTCGCAGCAACCCTCGATCAACTCCTCGCCATGGCTCAAGATCAAGCACGTCAAGCAGAAGTTGAACTCGAAAATGCCCAAGGCCTAGAAAAAAGTATCATTATTCTCAGCAGTCTATTAGCCGTGGCGATCGCCGGTTGGATTGCCCTACGCACCACCCAAGACATTATCAGCCCCCTCGAACACCTCACCCAATTAGCCGCCACCGCAACCCAAGAAGAAAATTGGCAACTGCGAATCCCCATTAACACCCAAGACGAAATCGCCTCCTTGAGCCAAACCCTCAACGCCCTCATGGAACGAGTTCAACACCGTACCGAGCAACTCCTCGAAGCCAAAGACTCCGCAGAACAAGCCAATCAAGCCAAAAGCACCTTCCTAGCCAAAATGAGCCATGAACTGCGTACCCCCCTCCATGCCATTCTCGGATTCACGCAAATCATGGTCAAAGACAAGCATTTACTCGGCAAACATCAAGAACAACTCCAAACCATCTATAGCAGCAGCCAACATCTGCTCGGCCTGATTAATGACATTTTAGATTTATCCAAAATCGAAGCCGGAAAATTAGAGGTTTTACCCCACTCCTTTGATTTACCCACCTTTATTCATCATTTAGAAAGCATGTTAGAGTTCAAAGCCAAAAAGAAAGGCCTCGATCTGAACATGAACATCCCAGGCAATGTCCCCCAATACCTCTACACCGATGAAAAGAAACTGCGCCAAATTTTACTCAATTTACTCAGTAATGCCATTAAATTTACTGACAAAGGCAGCGTTTCCCTAACCCTCACCCTTGGCGATCGACCCGACACTCTACAATTTACCGTCTCCGATACCGGTACAGGAATCGCCACCGAAGAACTCGACCAACTCTTTCAGCCCTTTGAACAAACCCAAAGTGGCAAACAATCCCAGGAAGGAACCGGACTCGGATTAACCATTAGCCGCCAATTGGTCAACCTCCTGGGAGGAGAGCTGAGTGTATCGAGTGAAATCAACCAAGGCACTACGTTTAGCTTTGACCTCCCCCTCATCTCTAACCCAGTCACAACAGAACCCATCGCCAGCCTTGAGCGTACAGTCACAGGAATTGCCTCCACAGACCAAACCTATCGTATTTTAGTCGTTGATGATAAATGGGAAAACCGGGAAATCGTTCATGCTTTGCTCACCCCTTTAGGGTTTGAAGTGCTACAAGCCACCCAAGGAGAAGAAGCCCTAACCCTCTGGGAACAAGAAGCGATCGATCTCATCCTCACCGATATTCGGATGCCCCTCCTTGATGGTTATGGCCTCACCGCCCGCATCCGTCAACGAGAACAAGAACGCGCTCTCCCCCAGGTTCCCATCATTGTCACCACAGCCAGTACCTTTGAAGAAGAGCGCCAACAGATGTTGAACATAGGATGTAACGATTTAGTGCATAAACCCTTTCCTGAAGCCCTGATTTTAGAGAAAATTGCCCAGTATTTAGGACTCGAATATACTTATGAATCAGAACCCCAAAGCGACAACTGCCAGCCCCTCCCCCCTCCCCCTTCCTCTCAAAACCCCAGTTCCCATCTCTCAGCAGCCATGGCTCAACAGCCCATAGAATGGATTGCTGCCTTACAGAAAGCCGCCACTGAAGCCGATACCGATTTGATTGTGCCCCTAATCGACCAACTCCCCACCACTCAATTAGAACTCAGACAGAACTTAGTCACTTGGGTGAATAATTTCCAGTTTGAAGCAATTTGTGAGATAACAGAAGAGTGCATTCTCCAAGAAAGTAACCAGTTTATTGCTCGCTAATATCTCCAATTGTTCCATTCCATAGTGCCGCCTAGCTTGCTTGCGATCTAATGAATTACTCTACTGATTCCCCAGAACCCGCTAATATTCTCCTCATTGATGATCTGCCCAACAATCTGCGCTTGTTGTCGAGTTTGTTAACCAAGCAAGGGTATAAAGTCAGAAGCGTGATTAATGGAGCCATGGGATTGAAAGCAGCTCGCGCCAAACCCCCGGATTTAATTTTGTTAGATATTAATATGCCCGATCTCAATGGGTATCAAGTGTGCGAACAGTTAAAAGAAACGGAAGTCACTCAAGACATTCCGGTGATTTTTTTGAGCGCCTTAGATGATGTCATTGATAAAGTCAAAGCCTTCCGCGTCGGTGGCTCAGATTATATTACCAAACCCTTTCAAATTGAAGAAGTGGTTGTGCGAGTGCAAAATCAGTTACAACTTCGTCAAGCGCAAAAAATGCTGGCCGAGCAAAATGTGATTTTAGAGCAAGAAATCTCCGATCGCAAGAAGATCCAAGCTTCCCTAGAAGAGCGAGAAATAGAACTTAAACAGCAAACAGAACGCTTAGAAGCCGCTTTAACGAAAATACAGAACACTCAATTACAACTGGTTCAAAGTGAAAAAATGGCCAGCTTGGGACAGCTTGTTGCTGGAATTGCCCATGAAATTAATAATCCAATTAGTTTTATTTACGGCAACGTGCATTATGTTAATGATTATTTAGATAATTTAGTTGATACTATCAAAATTTATCAGAAAAATTATCCTGAACCGACAGAAGACATTAAAACATTTACTGAAGAAATTGATTTAGATTTTGTCATTGATGACCTCAAAACTATGATCGGTTCCATGGAAAGTGGTGTAGAAAGAATTCATGGTATTGTTTTAGGGCTGCGGACGTTTTCTAGACTGGATGAAGCGGCAATTAAATCCGTAGATTTACATGAAGGAATCGAGAGTACACTGTTAATTGTACAACATCGATTGCAGGAAACTCCCGATCGCCCCCCGATTCAAGTCCTCAAACACTATGGTGAGTTGCCTAAAGTCACCTGCTATTCTGGTCAAATTCATCAAGTTTTTCTTCATCTGATTGAAAATGCCATTGATGCCATAGAAGATAAACCGGGTGAAACTTGGACTTCTCCAGATGCTCTTCCTACCCTAGAAATTAGCACTCAACTGATCAATGACCATAAAGTACAAATTTGTTTTAAGGATAACGGAGTGGGTATTAAGGATGATATCAAAACGCAAATTTTTAATCCATTTTTTACAACTAAATCCGTGGGTAAAGGCAGTGGCTTAGGTCTTTCTATTTGTTATCAAATTATCGTGGAGCAACATCAAGGAGAACTGAGTTATTCCCGATTACCTGATGGAGGAAGTCAATTTACCCTGCAAATTCCCGTTCATTGCGAAGACACCATGTGATACAGCGCTTTGCATCCTCTGTGGGGGAATGGGAGACGAGGGATAGGGACAATTAACCAATGGGACGAGTGCCGGGATAAACGGCATGAATACATCGACTTCCAGAGTGGGGTAAACTGCGTTGATAGGAGGCTTCTGTGGGTTGTCCCCAACCCAGTTGCAGTAAGATTTCTAAGTAGGAAGAATTTTCCCATTTGTAAATCAGGGCCCATTGGGTACGTTGGGAAATGGGTTCAATATCTTGATGGGTAATTTGTTGATATCGGCGACCGTCAGCAATAAAGATATCCATAGCAACAGTCACTTGATGCCAAAAGTGGAGAATCTTAGATTTGGCCTGTTGCAGGATGTCTAAATCTTGGGGTAAGGCAATCAGTTGATCGTGAATGGCAGGATAGTGCAAGGTTTGTCCGCCAATGATAATCTCTTGCCAGATAATTCCCGAAACTTGATGTTTTCTCTGATAGCGATGAATGGTGGATTTAAAATCTTTGTAAGCAATAAAGTTTTGTACCCCTTCAACGGCTACAAATTGGTCAATAATCGGGTGACCAGAGAGCTGAATGTTGAGACTCAAACGCTCTCCTCTCATACAAGCTTGACGCTCTTGGGCCAATATGGCAATTAAATCTTCAGTGCTGTAGACCTGGGACATAGCAAAGGAGTTTATTGGCCATTCATTTGGGGGGTTTAGGTCTGGTGTTGAACTTCTCAAAGGAGTAGGAAAATAAGACTGAGCGCACACTTGGGCTTATTGAGTTAGCTCGGTCACCGTTTGCTGAAGTTGGGAGATCGCCTGTAATTGGCGATCGTTGGTGGATTGAATTCCAGTTATCCCCTCTTGCAGTTGCTCCACTTTTTCCCGATATTGGGCTAGTTGATCTTGCAGGGGTTGGAGCATTTGTTCATAAATCTCCACTTGACTTCTCGCTTGTGCCCATTGTTGCTCTTGTTGAGCTAAGGTTTCTTCCAATTGCTTAATTTCATTGCGCTTAGTTTCTTGATCGGCCATTTGGCTATTGACCAGCTCCTCAGCTTGCCCAATCGCCGATTGAATCTGACTAATTTCTGCTTCCATCCGTTGCACTTGCTCGCTTTGCAGTTGCCGTTGGCTTTCGGCTGCTTCCAAGGCTGGGCTAAAATCAAGCAGTGCTTCTTCTCCAGCTTCTACAGGATAACCTTGTCTGCGCCGCAGAATACTAACATGGGTCTTGTAAACAAATTCTCGCTCGGCTAAATTTCGCCGCGACCCCACTAAAGATTCATTCAGGAAATCATAACTTTCTTGTTCGCTGGATAATTCGGTTTCTAAACTGAGGCGATCGTATTCACTGGCTTGTTCAATTTTTTGCTTGAGTTCATCAATGGCCTCCATCTGATACCCTAACTCTTCCTCCTGATCCTTCACAAACCCTGATGCCCGTTTCAGGTCTTGTTCCAATTCTTCCACCCGTTTTTGGAGTTCATCGATGGGCATATTTTCCAGAGTCTGGCGATCGACGGTGACTGCGGGTTTCCCGGATGCTTCCGACAATTGCTGAAGCTGTTGACACAACTGCTCAGTCTGACTCAAGTGAGTTTGCATGGGCGAGAGTAACTCTTGCTTAATTTGTAGGATACTCTGCTGAGTCTTCAAATCAACTTGTGCCTTTTCCAGAACCGTTTGCGCCTCGTTCCACTCCTGCCAACGGCCTTCAATGGTCTGCTTGAGCTGTTCTACTTCCCCTTGCTGTTGACTGGTTTGCCCTTTCGACTGCTCCAGTTGCTGCCAATGTTGGTCGAGAACCTGCTGCTGTTCTGAAACCGCCGTTGTCATCTGTCCTACTGCTTCTCGCAGGCTTTCCGTTGGTGCAACGGCCTCGGACAAAGACTGTAAAGACTGTCGAATTTGCCCCGCTTTCTCCTCATCGAGTACGGAAGCAGACGAGAGTTCTCCCTGTTGTTCCTCTAGTCGTTGTTGTTCGCCCCGTAAATGGGCCCAAGCGCCTTCCAATTCCTGGCTTTTGCGCTCAAACTCCTCTCGTTGTCGCTCGGCTTCTTCCGATAACGACTCAATTTCCTGTCGTTTCTCCTCTAGTTTCTCCGCCTCTTCCTCCAACTGAGCCAGCTCATCTTCCCGTGCAACCAGCTCCATTTCCCGACGATTTAATTCCTGGGCCTGAAACGTCAAGGACTGTTTCCACTGCTCAATTTCTTCTTCCTGGCCTTCAAACTTGCCTTGAAGGGTAGAAAACTTCTGTAAAATTCCAATTAAAGGACGGGCTGCATCTTGAGGAGGCCGTTGAATCTTTTTATTGGCCACCTCCACCAAAACCAGCGCTCCATCTTTCAAGGTTCCCGGTTCTGCCAATTCAATCAGTTCTTCAGAGACCGAACTCCAATTCTGTTCACTGCGCTGACATGCCAGCAGTTTCACCATGGCTTTATTGCCCATGAACCCCTTTTGGATTTGTACTTCCGCTAGATAAAGCACGCTGATAGTCCTCGTTTATGCGTCCACTAATCAAATGATCCTGGGGTAAACTCTCCCTGATCTTTACTTTATTGTGACTGCTCTAGCCAATTTAGGGAAACCCCTGCATTGGTTTCTCTTCCCCATCACACCTGAATCTAGGCTCAGGGTGAGGTTCTGAAGCCATTGTATAGAGCCAAGAGAGGATGAGCTGCGATCGATTCATCCCTATGACGATCCTATCTCAAGTGAAGCCGCAACTAGCTTTACAAAATTTATTACTGTCTTAAACTAAGGCAATGACAAACTCGCCGTCAGGAATCAACTCGGATAAGCTCAGGGATGTTTCAAGATTTATTTCCCATTGCCATTAGTTTAGCTTAAAAGTTACCCACCGTTATCAACTGCGACCATCTAATCTGACTTCAAGCGAATACCTGCCATCGTAAGGACTTACAATAGCTTTAGGGCAGCTTTAGGGCAATGGGTTCCCCCAGAGAATTCAGCCTGGACTTTGAGCCGTAGCAGAACGTAACCAAGGTAATGAATACCGAATGCAGGGACAGTTAAGCGAGATTGATATTCGCAGCATTTTCCAGCTCATTGAGTTGGGACAGCGCACTGGGGAATTGTGTGTTGAGAGCTATAGTCCTCAACCTCATTTTAATCGAGGCGATCGCCCCCAGCGTCTGCCCCCTCAATGTTGGTTTGTCTTTTTTGCCAATGGCAAAATTATCTATGCTGGTTCAGATGCAGACAATTCTCTGGTGCGCCTACGTCACCATCTGCATCGCTATGGATTATCCACTACCCTCGATCCGATCAAGGTTCCCACCATTGCGGCCACCAATGCCCCAGAATATGGTTATCTGTGGGCGATGCTAGAAAACCACAGCCTCACCCCTGCTCAAGGACGCAGTATCATTAAAAGCATGGTTCAAGAGACCCTATTCGATCTGCTCTCTTTGCACAATGGCTCATTTATGTTTGAATTGGGCCCTCCCTTAGCCCCCCAACTCACGCCTCTGGAAATTGGCCCCTTAGTGACGAAAGTCCTCAAACAGGTTCAAGAATGGAATCAACTCCATCCCCATATTCAATCGCCCGATCAATGTCCTGTCCTCTGTGATGCCCCAGCCCTGAGCCAAAACCTCAACCCAAAGCGATTTAAGATTCTGTCGGCTTGGGCGAACAAACAAACTTCAATTCGCCAAATTGCTCGTTACTTAAATGGGGATATTCTCACGGTGGCTAAAGCGATGTATCCCTTTGTGCAAAAGGGCTGGGTTCAATTAACCTATTTGAGTTCTGCTGAATCGGATTGGATGCCCGAAGACCTGAAATCGGTTCGCCCCCCCCGTGTTGTTTTTATTGATGATGGGGTAGCCTTATGTAAAGCAGTCGAACAGATTCTCAAAGCCAGTGGCTATGAAGTGGCGGGGATCACCAATCCTCTGCGGGCCTTGAGTTTGGTGTTTCAACTCAAACCGGATTTAATTTTGTGTGATATCGCCATGCCAGAATTAGATGGTTATGAAATCTGTGCGATGTTACGGCGATCGAGCCGATTTCGGCAAACTCCGATTGTGATGCTCACGGGCAAAGATGGGTTTATCGATCGCCTGAAAGCTCGGATGGTAGGAGCCACTGACTATCTGACCAAACCCTTTGGTCAAGGGGAGCTGTTGATGGTTCTGGAAAAATATATAGGCAAAGGAGGAGGAACTGACCCATCCCCCGATCGCATTCTCGATGATGCGATCGCCTCAGAATTGGACTTAGAACCCCTCAAGCCTCCCTCTGGAGACCTACCCCAACCCTAACCCCTTTACCTTTTCCCTCTCTGACCTAAAAATCCAATCAAGTGGCCAGATAGGGCACTTTATTCGATAAATTAGAGATACTTGAAGCGCTCAACCCTAGTCAGGTCAGTTAGCCCTTCAACCCCAACTTTAAGGACACGATAGCAAAGTAGTAGGATACCCCTAATGAGTAGCGTTTTAGTAGTAGAAGATAGCCCCGCCCAACGGCAAATGATTACCGACCTACTGACCGATAGTGGTCTCAAAGTTACCATTGCCAGCGATGGGGTAGAAGCCATAGAAAATATTCAAAATAATCTTCCCGATTTAGTCGTTTTGGATATCGTTATGCCCCGTATGAATGGTTATGAAGTCTGTCGGCGAATTAAAAACGACAAAAAGACTCAGCATGTTCCGGTGGTCATGTGTTCCTCAAAAGGAGAAGAGTTTGACCGTTATTGGGGCATGAAACAAGGGGCAGATGCTTACATCGCGAAACCCTTTCAGCCCACCGAGTTGGTAGGAACGGTTAAACAACTCTTACGCAGCTAATGGTGAGCCTCAAGATTGCCCCTTAGAACGCCCAAACCGAAAAGATTATGGTAGGTAATTCCGAATTATTTAATGAAATGGACTCCGAACAGGTGACGGAGTTTCAGGAACTGCAAAATCCTGAAGGAGAATTACATCTGCGGTTTTTTCTGCCCTCTGGCCACGAACTGGCCCTGAGTGCCATTGGGATTAAGGAGGTGTTTGAATCGCCTCCCGATCGCATTACTCCGATTCCCAACGTCTCTCCCCTACTCTTGGGAACCATGAATATTCGCGGTCGGGTGATTTGGGTGGCTGACCTGGGACAGTTCCTCGGAGAGCAGACTCCGTTAAATACCGATCGCTCAGAACTGCCCGTAATTGCGATCGAAGACCAAGATACTATGTTAGGTTTGGCCATAGATCGCATGGGAGGAATGGACTGGCTAGATGTGGAAAAACTCCAACGAGCCACCAATATTGCTGATACCATGGAACCGTTTGTACGCGGCGAATGGGTCATTGATGAGGAAAACAACCAATATTTGTGGTTGCTCAACCAAGTGGCTATTTTGCGATCGGCTAGGTGGGCAGCTTAAAATTGGGATAACCTGATAAACCTAAAGATCAACATACCTACTATCAATCCGGCATCATAATATAGTCAAGGAAAGTAGATTAACTCAACAAGTCAAACTATCGTGTTTTGGGGGAGGCTCTGGGATGGATTATGCAACAGAATATCAACAAGCAGAGACGGCTTATGTTCAAGGACGCTATGAAGATGCGGCCTCAATTATCGACCACTTGGTAGAACACTTTCCTGACGATCCAAATTCTCATTTACTCAGAGGCCATATTTACTGTTATGGATTACAAGAATATACAGTTGCCCGTGAAGAGTATGAGTCAGTATTAGAAATCACTTCCGATCAAGTCTTTATGGATTATGCGAACCAAGGATTGGAAGATGTAGAACAATTCTCGACCTACCATACCATGGGAGCAGACATAGAAGGGGATACCTCCAGTCAAATCCCCCCCATGGACGACTTAGATGAAGAAGAAATTGCTTCAGAATGGCAAGACTTGGATCTCCAGGGAGAAGAGCAAGACGAAGAAGTAATTCATACTGAAATGATCGGCGATCCTACCCTGGGCGATACCGAAAGTTTAGATGAGTCTGCCTTCATTGATGATGGCGATGAACTCATGGGAGATGAACTCATGGAAGAGGCAGATCTAGCCGATCTAGAAGAAGACCCGACTTTCAATGCCCCAGAGGATTTAGACGCGGAGGAAGTATCCTGGAGCGAAGAATTGCCCGAAGAAGATGACCCCTTTACCGTAGCCCAATCCCAACTCGAAGAATTCCAGGAAGAGGAAGAAACCTTTGAAGATGATATCTTTGCCGGAGAATCCTTAGCAGAGTTACAAGAAGAACCCGATGACCTGCAAGAAGAAGCCTTCTCCCCCTTTGACACCGATGTAGATCTAACAGACGAAACAGGAGAACTCTTAAGTGGTGACGAAGGCATAGCCTTCGATCCCTCCGAATTTCCAGAGGAAGAACCCGCCTTCGATCAGAGTAGCTCATCCGTTTCCGAAAACCTAGGGATTGAGACCTCGGAACCAGAAGCCTTAGCTCCTGAATCTTCTGAGTTCGCAGAAGATCGGCCAACTCAAGGGCTAACCATGGGAGAGAGTCCCACCTTATTTGTGGGTGGAGCCACTCATGCAAGCAATGGACATCAGGAAAATGGGGGAGACATATCCCTGAGCAAAAATGGCCGTAACGGCTCGATGGCCGGCGATCAAACCCTATCCGATAGTCATCTCTGGCAAGGCATTGGCGACGAGGATAGCTTTGATGGCAATGGCACTCATTCTGAGGAAATTACTGATTTTACAGAAACCGGGTTTGATACAGAATCTGGGTTTCATACGGAAAGTTTTGGATTTGACGACGATTTAGAGCAATTTGACACAGAGTCAGAAGTCTCAGAACCCAAAAATGGCAATGGGGCAGTGGATTTTCTAGATGAATTTGATGCCTTCGATGATAAAGTTCTGGATGAATTTTCCGGCTTTGATGAACCCTCATCCGATTTTTCCAAGGACTTTAAAGACAATTCCATGAATGGAATGAACACTCATGGATTCAAACTGGATGAAGATGCCGATCCCAGTGATGATAATTCCGCCTTGCTCGAAGAAGAGATGTTTAGTATCTCCAATAATACGGATACGATTCCCACCTTTGCCGGTAAATCTCAACGGCAAGTAGAACCGAGTGTATCCGTAGATCAAGGGGTATTGAGCTTCTTTGATAATGCGCCTCTGATTAGCAAAAATATTTATAGCGCGATCGCCACGGGACTCAGTTCCGCCTTTGCCATAGCTGCCGTAATTTATGCTACAGCAAGCGATGCCAAAGCCTTGAGCAAACTAGCTATGATTATACTGCCCGGTGGTTTGTCCGGTGCAACCACTTATGTGTTGGGGCGAAAAGTAACCAACCAAGTGACGCAAACAACGGACGAACTACAAGCCCAATTTGAAAAAGTAGCCTCCGGACAACTCGGAGCGCAAGCAACCGTCTATGGCGAAGACGAACTGGGCTATCTAGCAGAGAGCTTCAACGTCATGGCCAGAAACGTCCTCACCACCATGAGTGAGTCCCAACGCAAAGCCGCCGAAAACGAATCCGCCAAAGAAGACCTGCAACGGCAAGTCATTCGCTTACTCGATGACGTAGAAGGAGCCGCTCGTGGAGACCTCACCGTTCAAGCCGAAGTCACCGCCGACGTACTCGGAGCCGTTGCCGACTCCTTTAACCTCACCATTCAAAACCTGCGGGAAATTGTGCAACAGGTTACCGTCGCGGCTCGACAAGTGAACAAAGGCTCGGCAGAAAGTGAAGCCTTTGCACGGGGGTTAGCGGCTGATGCCTTAAGGCAAGCGGAAGAACTGGCGGTCACCCTCAATTCGGTACAAATGATGACCGACTCCATTCAACGGGTAGCAGAAAGCGCTCGCCAAGCCGAAGCCGTTGCCCGTTCTGCCAATGACACCGCCCGCCGAGGAGGAGAATCCGTAGAAAGAACCGTGGCCGGTATTTTGGAAATTCGGGAAACGGTGGCAGAAACCACCCGGAAAGTCAAACGGTTAGCCGAATCGTCCCAAGAAATTTCCAAGATTGTCGCCTTAATTGCCCAAATTGCCTCCCGAACCAATTTACTTGCCCTAAACGCCAGTATTGAAGCCGCCCGTGCCGGAGAAGCCGGTCGCGGATTTGCCATTGTTGCCGATGAAGTCCGGCAGTTGGCAGACCGGGCGGCAAAAGCGTCTAAAGAAATTGAACAAATCGTATTGCAAATCCAAAGTGAAACGGCGGGGGTAATGCAAGCGATGGAAGAAGGGACTCAACAGGTTATTCAAGGGACAAACTTGGCCAAAGAAGCGGCGAAATCCCTAGAAGATATTATTCAAACCAATAACCGGATTGATGTTTTGGTGCGCTCCATTGCTGCCGATACCGTAGAACAAACGGAAACCTCACGAGCGGTAGCTCAGGTGATGCAATCGGTGGAATTAACCGCCCAAGAAACTTCTCAAGAATGCGGACGGGTGTCACAAGCATTAGGGAGTCTGGTGAATGTGGCACGAGATTTGCTCACCGGGGTGGAACGATTCAAAGTCGATCCCAAAAGTCGTTAGGACGAGAGGTTAAACTGGAATGGGTGGCATCAGATTGTACAACTGAAGGGCGATATCGCTGATAGGACTCGAATGTTAGGGGAGCCAAAGAGCCATGGATCAGGAACAATTAGACCGAATAATGGGCTACTTCTTAGAAGAAGCTAAAGACAATCTCAGGATTATTGAACAGGGATTGTTAAATTTAGCTGAAACCGTCCAGGATTCTGAATTGGTCAATGAAGTCTTTCGAGCTGCCCATTCGATCAAAGGCGGCTCCGCTATGTTAGGAGCCACCAGTATAAAAAAAACATCCCACCAGTTAGAAGATTATTTTAAGATCCTCAAAGACCAACCCACTCAGGTCAACGCGAAATTAGAATCCTTACTGCTACAGGTTTTTGATGGACTCAGTGAATTAGTGGAAAACCTAGAAGAGAGTGACGGAGACTCGAATCCCAAGGATGCAGAAATTATGGCATCCTTAACTCCCTTGTTTGAGAGTGTCAATCAGATGATCGCTATGGAGAACAATGGGGTGGACTCCACAGCCAAAGAGCAAACGGAAAATCTTCCTTCGAGTACAACCCCATCAGTGTCGAGTTCAGTCTTGGAGTATAGAGCCTCTAACCTCCCCGATCCTGAAGAGAGCGCCAAGCATTTGGTGTTCCAAAGTGATGTACCCACCCAATTACGGCAAATGCTTGAAGGGTTCAAGCAACCCGACACCGCAAAAAGTCGCAAAAAATTAGCCCAAATCTGTTTGAGCTTAAGACAAGCGGGGGATAATTTCGACATTGACCCCTGGGTGGAGTTAGTGAAATTGGCTCAAGGGGCGATCGCCAACAGGGATCATCTCTATGCCGATCTTGCCCCCATCATCATTAAAGAACTCAAAAGCGCTAGAGACCTGGTATTAGCCGGGACACCAGAGCAGATTCAACCCAGTCAAGCGCTGTTAAATCTTCAAGCTGAACCCTCTCTGACCACCTCCCCAACAGATTCTGAACTCGACACCTTCTTAAAAATGGGAAGCGCTCCCTCAGAAGACACACAACAGGACTCTACCTCTACAGGAGGGCGATCGGACAACATCCCCCCCCCACTCGATCCCCCCAGATCTTCATCACAACGCATCGGGCCAGAAGTTGGACTCAGTGAACTCAGCACCTTAGCCGATCTCTTTGAAGGAGAAAACCCAGATATTGAACTCGGTTGGGAAACAGACCTCTCTCCTGCTTCCCTAGAGGACACGGAAAGCCTAGACTCCTCAGAAATTGATGAGATAGGTGACTTCTCCGATTTCTTAGTCGATGATTTTTCCAATGACAGATCCGACAAGACAACTGATAATCTAGAACATAATCGATCCAACAACGAACTTTTTAACCTAGACTCCGAAAACGCCGACGACGATCTAAAAGACTTACTAGAAATTGAGCCAACCCTTATGTCAAATAATCAAAATAAACCTCAAGACTCTGAATTATCCGATTTGTTTGCCAATGATAATGATTTTGATGATTCTACCTCAAACCCCTCTAATGATATAGATGAATTATTACAAATTGACCTCGACTCATCAGAAAACGATCAACCCTTAGAAGACTTAGATCTTGAAATAGATGACACAGAAGAAACCGACAACCTAGACTTCAATTTGGATCTTGATACCGATTCATCATTTGAAGACTCAGACAATCTCTCTGAAATTGACAATATTTTGGAACTAGAAGAAGACTCTAACTCAGAAAACCCAGAACAAAATTTTGAAAACTTTAATCAATTGTTTGATGGTTTGTCGGAAGATATAGAAACCACAAATAGTGGTGAATTAGAGTCAGAAATAGACGTGCAACTAGACGAAAGCAGCAGCGAGTCAGAGGATATATTTGGATTAGAAGAATCCTCAACAGAGGACGCTCTAGAGTTAGAGGACTTCAGTGAAACAGAAGACTTAGGAGAGCTTTCTCTCACAGACGAAACGGGAGAGAGCGAGTCAGAGGATATATTTGGATTAGAAGAATCCTCAACAGAGGACGCTCTAGAGTTAGAGGACTTCAGTGAAACAGAAGACTTAGGAGACCTTTCTCTCGCAGACGAAAGCAGCAGCGAATCAGAGGATATATTTGGATTAGAAGAACCTTCAGCAGAGGACGCTCTAGAGTTAGAAGACTTCAGTGACACAGAAGACTTAGGAGACCTTTCTCTCGCAGACGAAAGCAGCAGCGAGTCAGAAGATATATTTGGATTAGAAGAATCCTCAACAGAGGACGCTCTAGAGTTAGAAGACTTCAGTGACACAGAAGACTTAGGAGACCT